>CAYTDU010000026.1:0-18595 GCA_964436395.1 uncultured Gemmatimonadaceae bacterium
ACCAAATTCGCTTTGGCGTGGGCATGAATTCGGACTCTATCCATCTCCTTCGTCCTTGGCCTCCCTCAGATCCGCTAGGTGCAGGTGCGCCCCGGAAAGCGACCAGAGCCCGAGCATCGTTATCGGCAAGAACCCACCCAAGTGGAAGCCGAACGCAAATGATACCGCTTGGCCTGCACCGACCGCATAAAGGGCGAGCGTGATTCTACAGACGGCCTCGAACTGCCCGAAGAAGCCCGGGCTGAATTGTACCGCAACGCCGAATGCCAGCATCGACTGTAGCATCAGGGCTGCGGACCAGGGAGCTTCAATTCCGAAGGCGGCATAACCGAGCCAGAAGGACGCTGCTCCCGCCACCCAAACTGCCAGAGACCAAAACGTTACCGCGACCACCCGACCCGGGTTGCGCAGCGAATCGAGGCCGGAAATGACTCCTTCGACGGCTGCGACAACCCCCAGGGACCATGATTCTGGCATGATTCGTCGGGTAATCGCGCGGGTTGCGCGCAACGCCTGTTTCGGCCAGCTGACAAAAGTAACTGCTAGGGCTAGGGCGGCAGCAAATGCCGCTCCAGCGAGTTTGCCAATTCGCCCCAACGTTATGCTCCCCACCTCCGTGTCACCACCGAAACCTCCGGCCCACATCGCGATCGCCAACATTGCCAGTAGGGTGATGCCGTCAAAGACCCGCTCCACGGCAATCGAGCCGATAGCTGTGGTGAACCTCACGCCCGTGAGGCGCCGGGCAGCATACGCTCTAACGAACTCCCCCGCTCGGCCGGCCGTGATGTTGGTCGACATGAATCCGATGGCGGTCGCATGCCACAATGGTACCAACGGGAGCGGTTCCCCCTCGAACCTCAAGAGGTACTGCCAGCGAATTGTCCTAAGAGGGAACGTGAGTGTCGCTAAACCGATGGCCAAGATGAACAGCACCCAGCGCACATCTCTGACGTGCTCCCATACTTCGGCGAGTCGCACATCATGCAATGTCCACCATGTGAGGAGTGCCGCCACCAACAGACCAAGAGCTGCTGCCAACCGAAGCGGCCCCTGTTGCTACGTCTGCCCAACGCCGAGATCTACGAGGTCGAAGAGTTCGTCAATGAGATCTGAGATCAATGTGGCGTCCCACTCGGCCTGCGACAATTCGCTGCGTATTCTGTCGCGAACGTTGTGTGCTTCGTGTAATGCGGCCGGTCCGCTATAGCAGAGTTCGGTGATCAGAACCAGGTCCTCTTCGATTGGGCCACCAGCAATCAGCTCCTCTATTGATGGCTCCCCGTCACCAAACCGCCGGCGAAGCTCTTCGTAAGAGTTCCACACGGCCGCGAGATCGTTGAGGTCTTGGTCGGTCTTTGAATCTACAGGTGCGAGTTCTAGCTCGGCTGCGGTATCTGCTGGTTCCGCCGGTTTCTCTGGTGCCAAAGGCATCGCGGCCGACGGTGCGATTGGACGCGATATTGGTCCATCAGATACGACAGTTGGCGCGGCAGCCGGTGCCTTGACTTCGTCGGGTAGAGCTCTTAGAGCCTCGGTGATACCAGTAAGCTCGGCAATTTGGGCCCGTTCGCTCTCTGGAGCGGCGTTCCCGAGGGCCACGCCGGCCTCTCTCAACCGCGAGATGAAAGCGGCCCTATGGGTTTCCAGAAAGCCTTCCGCAAGTGCGCCAAGAGCGACTGAAGCAAATGCAGATACCGCCGAAGCAATAGAACTGCCTCGGGCACCGGTCAGGGTTTGTAGGGTGCTCTTCAGCGAAATCGTGCGGATTTCCCGCTGTGTGTCCCACTTCGCCCGTTCCAGGCCTTCGGCAACCTGGCAGAGATGCTCTCCCTGGGCCACGAATTCCATCTGCCCCATCTCGCCGGTCAGCGAACGGGGCGTGCCTGCTTCGAGCACATGCGGTCCGTCGTCTTCGTAGTACAGCGATTGAATTGGGGCGATTTCACCGTCCACGTCGAGAATTTCGGCCAGCCGCCGTGTGAACTCGACTGCCTCGACTGATTCGGGCTCCGCGGTCCCAGATGTGGAGATCTCCTGCGCTGCTTTGGAGAGACCGCGAGCGGCAACATCCAGCAACAATGCCAGCTCGTTGGGATTGCTGAAGCCCTGAGTTCCCAGCGCCAATGCACGTTCGACCCCGTCCAGAAACTCTGGCAGCGGTGATAGCTCGGAGAGCGCCGCAAGACCTCGCATGGGTTCCATCGATCGGAGGACCGTTTCGATCTGAGCGTCCGTCGGCCCCTCTCTCTGCACGGCTTTCGCCGTTTGGTCCAACACGCTCGCGACCGTAGCACCCTCGCGTGCGACAAATGCACGGGTGCCGGTGTCAACGGAAGTTTTGCTCGCTACAGGCGGCTCGGAGATGGGTGATCCGGCGATTGACGCGAGCTCACTGGCGATGCGATTGGCTCTGGTGGTCTCGGCGTCTCCCCAGTTGCTGACGCTTCTTACGAGAATTTTCGAACCGTCAATCGCCCTGATGGCTGCCTGACGCGTTGCCTCCCCCCACTCCACTCGTTCCTCCTTGACCGCCCGGGCCAAGTGTTCGAGCGCGGCAGCAACCGAACCGATGTGCTCTTGATTCGCCATCAAGGCTGACCCGCGTAGGGCACGTGCCACTCGGACCAGTTCGTCGCGATCCGGGCCGGCGGCGCCAGACACAAGGGTGTCGAGACGTTCGAGGTACTCGCCCGCCTCCATTGCGAAGAACTCAGTCAAACCCATTTCTTGATTCATGATCTGTGACCGGTCAGGGACGAGCTAAGTTAGGAAACGACGTTGGCGCGGTCAACGAGAGCGTCGTCGATCAACCCCCTCATTTCGCGTACTGCCGCCTCCATTCCCACCATAATGCTCCTGCTGACTACACTGTGCCCAATGTTCAACTCTTCGATGCCGGGAATAGCTGCTACCGGCTTCACATTTCGGTACGTGAGGCCGTGCCCGGCGTGGACTGCAAAACCGATTGCCTTTGCATGAGCCGTGGCCTCGTGCAATACGTTCAACGCATCGTCCGACGTCGTGTAGGAGTTGGCGTATTTGCCGGTGTGCAGCTCGATTGCCGGAACACCCAACTCGCGGGCTCGATCGATAGTATCAAGGTCAGGATCTATGAAAAGGCTCACTCGTATCCCCGCATCCGCCATTAGTCTTATGGCTGAGTTGAGGGCCGTGCCGGCCCTTTTTAAATCCAGACCACCCTCAGTCGTAACCTCTTCGCGCTTTTCCGGAACCAAGGTTGCTTGGTGAGGCTTGAGCTCCGTTGCCAGGGCGACTATGTCAGCCGAGGTTGCGAGTTCCAGGTTCAGTACGGTGGTTACCTGCTCCGCCAGAGAGCGGATATCTTGGTCCTGCATGTGGCGCCTGTCTTCGCGCAGGTGAGCCGTAATGCCGTCCGCTCCTGCTTGCTCGCAGGCGAGCGCGGCGCCAATCGGGTCTGGTTCGTCCGTTTTGCGCGCCTCGCGGACGGTGGCTACGTGGTCGACATTGATGTAGAGTCTCATTTCTTTTCTTGCCCCGCGATATGGAAACACTTAGCTTCGAGACCAATGAAACACACGCAGATTCGTTCGGTTGCGCAACCTCTGTTCTTGGCAACGCTGATTGCCATATCCGGATCCTTCATCTCGTGCAGTTCACGTGGTGGAGGCGCGAACGTTCCCCCTCCGTCTGATCCCGAGGCCACGGTGCGAGGTTTTCTCCACGCGGTCGATGCCAATAGCTTGGTTGGTATGGGGCAGCTTTGGGGAACGTCCGATGGGCCGGCGGCCGGGAGAATGGATCGGGCGACTCTAGAGCAGCGCCTCACTGTCATAAGGATCTATCTGGAACACGAGGATTTCTCGATCGTTTCTGGAGATCCCGTTGCCGGCGTCAACGTCGAAGCTGGTGAACGCGCGGTGTTCGTACGGCTTTCCCGGAGAGGGTGTGCTCCCACCGTGCCCTTCACCCTCGTCCCGTACAGGGGAGGGTGGCTAATTCGCAGTATCGACCTGGCGGCAGCCGGCAATCCCAACCGGCGCTGCGAGCCAGTGTCCGCGGCGTGGTAGCTAAAGACTCGCGCTTAGGAGCCTTCCGTGAGTTCCAACAAGACGCCGCCGGTTGCTTTGGGATGTACAAAAGCAACGAGTCGGCCTCCGGCTCCCGGCCGGGGCTTCTTGTCGATGAGCCGATAGCCAAAGCGCTGACATTCGCTGAGCGCGGCTTCCAGATCCGGGACCCGCAGCGAGATATGGTGAATTCCGGGACCACGTTTCTCCAGGAATTTCGCCACGGGGCCATCATGTGTAGTCGGCCGCATGAACTCGAGTTCGACGTCGCCAAGGCGCAAAGAAACAATGGCAGCGCCGTCTGCGTTGGTCTCTGGCTCGGGTTCGATCCCAAGTATGTCTTGGTAGAAACCGAGTGCTTCGCGGATATCGGTAACTGCGATGCCTACATGTGCAACACGAGCGCCAGGTCCAATCAAGGTGCCTCCGTGAGTAAATTTCTAAGTTCCGGCCGAACGAGTCGGCCGTGCACAAACTAACGTGAGGGAGTCAACTATGGCAGGGAGCGAAAACGTCTTGGAGGTTTCTGACAACAATTTTGCGCAGGAAATCGAGCAGAGCCAGGGCGTCTCGATTGTGGATTTCTGGGCGGAATGGTGTGGCCCGTGTCACATCATCGGTCCTGTTGTAGAGCAGCTGGCTGACGAGTATTCAGGGAAAGTCAAGGTCGGCAAGCTCGACGTGGACGCCAATCCTCAGACGGCGTTAAAGTTCAACGTTCGCTCGATACCGTCGGTTCTGTTTTTCAAAGACGGTACACATGTAGACACAGTAGTCGGTGCGGTACCGAAGACGGCGCTCGTATCTGCGCTGGAGAAGCATCTCGATTAGCGGCGTGGTCGGCGATCGACCGATTTGAGTTATTCAGCATCTAGCGGCGCGTGGCGGCCAACCGCCGCGCGCCGCTCCCGTTTGATCGGATGCTCGTAGGCTATTTGAACGGAAGGTTCGGTTGAGTTGGGCACACTTTACGTAGCTGCAAGCCCATTGGGGAATTTGGGGGACATCTCTCACCGATTGACGGATGTGCTCCGAAACGCAGAAATCGTGGCGGCTGAAGATACGCGCAGGGCGCGCACACTGCTCGCCCGCGTAGGTGCACATCCGAAGGTCCTGAGTTACCACGCTCATTCGACTCGGAAGCGGCTTCAACAGATTCTCTCGGCCGTTCAAGAAGGCTCGACGGTTGTAATGCTAACTGACGCCGGCACACCCACAATTAGCGACCCGGGGCGAACGCTCGTAAATGCCGTTCGCGAATCCGGGTCGGATGTCGTGGTCATTCCGGGGCCTTCGGCGGTGACTGCAGCTTTGAGCGTATCGGGACTGCCCGCAGATCGATTCGTGTTCCTTGGGTTTCTACCCCGCCGAGGAGCCGAACGCCGCCGTCGGCTGCAGGAGGTGGCGAAAAGCAGGTGGACTGTTGTGCTGTTTGAGGCAGCACCGAGACTCGTCGAACTCCTCGGGGCTGTTGCCGAGCACTGTGGAGACGAACGCAAGGCGGTTGTGGCTCGAGAGCTCACGAAGCTCCATGAAGAGGTGAGGTGCGGGACCCTGTTGGAGCTGGCGGGATATTACCAAGAGCACCCTCCGCGAGGCGAGGTTACGGTTTTGGTAGATGGTGCAGTAGACGTGAGTGAACGACCCGATCCCGAACAGGCGCGAGCTCGAGCCGAGGTACTGTTGGCAGCGGGCAACACCCGCAAGGACGTCGCGGCCATAGTCGCAAAAGAGTTCGCGCTGCCAAGACGTGAAGCGTACAGCATGGTGTGCAACCTATGAAACTGCGCCTAGTTTGTGCGGTTCTCTCCGTGGCTTCTCCGCTTTTTGGGCAGGGCGTAAGCGATGCCCGCATGACTATTGGCCGCGTACAATACGAAGGAGGCGGCGATTGGTATGCGAACCCCTCGAGTCTACCAAACCTCCTCGACGCGATACGCGAGAGAACCAGTTTGCCTGTGGCTGAGCGGGACCGCGTGACTCAGCTTGCGAGCCCATCTCTTTGGGACTTGCCGTATCTGTACATGACGGGACACGGGAATGTGCTTTTTTCGGCGGAAGAAGTAGTGAACTTGCGTCAATTCCTCGAGAATGGCGGCTTCCTCCATGCAGACGACAACTACGGTATGGATGAATCGTTTCGGCGGGAGATCGCGAAGGTGTTCCCCGATCGTCCCCTGGTGGAGGTGCCGCTGGAGCATCCTGTCTATCATATCGTCTACGAGATGCCGCAGGGTGTTCCCAAGGTGCACGAACACGACGGTCTTCCCGCGCGGGCATTCGGGATCTTCTTGGAAGACCGTCTGGCGGTTTACTACACCTATCAGGCCGATCTCGGCGACGGGTGGGAAAACCCGGATGTGCACGAAGATCCTGAGCCCGTGAGGGAAAGGGCGCTGCAGATGGGTGTCAATCTCTTTGTGTATGCGGTGACAGCCGGCCGATGACTGCGACCCGCCGCTGGCTCGAAACGTGGAGCTCCCGGCTCCGACGCAGGCAATTGTCAGCGGTCTGTGCTTTGGTCCTGGGATTGGTGCTCGCATCGTTTGGACTGGGGTTGGTCTTGGGGCGAATCGGCATCTATCTGGCAATCCCGGCAGCGGTGTTTTTGGGATGGGTCATCGCGGCCGCGTCAGTTCTTTGTGGAGTGTACTGGTTGCGGCTTCGCCTCCGCGTATGGCGGCCTTCGGTTTTGGCAAGAGCAGTGGAGTTAGAGCGTGGCTTGCGCCATGGTTCGATCTCCGGTGTTGCCGAACAGGTGGCGGCGTCAGGCAGTCCGGAACTCGCCGCTCTCGCCGATGAGCGGGCAGCAGGCTGGTTGGAGGAATCAGGGCAGGACGCCCTCGAAGGAAAGCGGAAAGAGGCTTCTCGGTCTTTGGGTGTCGGCGGCGTCGTGTTCGCCGCCGGGGTTCTCGCCTTCCTGGCTGGTGGCCCCACCGGGTATCGGGCAGCGCAGTTTTGGCATCCCCTCGCTACTGCTCTGGAAGGCAGAGGCCCTGTTTTGATCTCGGTAAACCGAACCGAAGTGCCATTCGGCGACAGCGTGGTCGTAGCACTGTATGCCAGAGGTAGACGATCGGTGACCCTGTGGACTCGTGCGCCTGGTGAACAATGGGCACCAACTCGGCTGAATCTGGACAGTGCCGGGCAGGCTTCTGATACCCTGGGGCCCTTGGAGAGCGATCGGTTTCTGAGGGCAACGAGTGGCGGCCACACATCGGAAACATTGCAGGTTCGGATATTGCTGCCCGCATTTCTCACCGGGCTTCAGATACACGCACGCTATCCGGCATACATCGCCCAAGCTGACGAGCCATTGGTGCCAGGCCCGGAACAGGTGCACGTTCCTGTTGGGACCCGCGTGGTCACCATGGGCAGGGCAACCGTGCCGTTGGTTTCTGTGCACTGGAACAGTGAAACGACGTCAACGGCATTGGAGACCGACGGCGATCGGTTTGATGGCTCGTTCACTGTTGTGCGTTCGCAGAGATGGCGATTGGAGGTCACAACCGAGAGCGGCGGCACTATCGACGAAGATCCGCCCGAGCTGAACCTGATAGCCGTTGGTGATAGCGCTCCTCAGGTCTTGCTACCTATACCAGGGGCCGACTCCACCATTCCATCAACTCTGCGCCGATCGCTGGTTGTCGATGCACGCGATGACCACGGGTTGGAACGGGTCGAACTGGTGTTTTGGCTGAAGAGCGGCACAGGTGAAGTTGGAGATAGCTTGGTCGAGTCTTTGCCGTTGCATGGAGAAACCCCGGACAGAGCAGTAGTCCAGTGGCTGTTGGATTTGTCCGGGCAGAGCTTTCTACCAGGTGATACGGTGTACTTCTTCGCTCGAGCGCGGGATACCGCGCCCAGACAGAACGTGGGCCAAAGCGAGGTGTACAGGGCTTGGCTTCCTTCGCTCGGAGAATTGAGAGAAGCTGTCCGGGATATGTCCGAAGCGATCGCCGACGGTGCCGACTCTCTGCTGCAAGAGCAAGAGGATTTGACGGAGGACATGGAAGACCTGGCGGCTGAACGGGAGCGGTCCGACCAGCCGGGACGATTCGACTCCGACCGCACTCCCGACAACCTGCCGTTCAACTCGGTGGAACGGGCGCGGGAGTTGTCTGAACGGCAGGAAGACGCAGTCGAACGCACTGAGCAACTGCGGGAGCAACTCAGGGAGCTCTCGGAGGCCGCCTGGGCAGCTGGATTGACCGATCCGGAGTTTCACAATCAGCTGCGCGAACTGGAGGAACTGCTCAGTCAAGCTTTGACCGAAGATCTGATGGAACGCCTGCAGGCCTTGCGGGAAGCAATCGATCAGCTCGACCCCGAGGCCATGAGAGAGGCGCTGAATCAACTCGCCAATTCCGCTCGAGGGCTCGAACAACAGCTATCGCGCGGTAGGGAACTCTTTGAGCGGGCTGCCGTCGAAGGTGATATGGAAACCCTCGCGGCGGATGCAGCGGATATCGCTGCGCTGCAACGGGAATGGAACGAAGATGTGTTGGAAGGTTCGAGTGACACCGCTCTAGCAGGGCGGGAGAGGGATTTGGAGGAGGAAACCCGAGACCTCGCGGCCGACTTGGAAGCGTTGCAGGGAGCGTTGGAGCAGGCAAAAGTCCAGGGTGAAGATGTAGGGTCATCGGTCGAGAGAACCGAGTCTGCGGCTGGCGAGATGGCCAATGCAGCAGGTCAGGCTGAGCGGGGAGAACGGCAGACAGCGCAGCGATCAGGGGAAGCGGCGAGTGAAGCGCTCGCCCCGGTTGCGGAGGATCTCCGCAATCAACGCGAGCAGATTCAGGATCGCTGGAGGCAGGAGGTTCTGGATGCAATGGATCGGGCGTTGGTGGAGACTGCCCGACTGGCTGAAGGGCACCATGATGTGCTTCGGCGTCTCGATCGTGGAGAATCCGGCCCCGAATTGAGGGGGGAACTCGCAGCCACCCGTGCGGGCCTGGACAGACTCGTGCTGCGCCTTCAGGGAGCTGCTGGACGAAACGCACTCGTGTCTCCGCAGCTGGGAGCCGCACTAGGGTTTTCCAGACTGCGGATGTCCGAAGCGTTAGATCAACTACAACGCGCCAATCCGAACACCAGACAGGCGAGTGAACTTGCGGGTGAGGCTCTCGATGGACTGAATGCCGTCGCACTGCAACTTCTGAACAACAGGTCGGATGTCTCGGGTGCCGAATCAGCCTCCGGGCTCCCCGAGGCAATGGAGCAGCTCGCGGAGCTTGCGCAGCAACAAGGGCAACTCGGCGAACAGACCAACGACTTAATGTCTCTGATTCCACAGGCCATTCCGCAAGTACAACAGGAGCTGATGGGCCTGGCCGAACAGCAACAAGAAGTCGCGGACGAGCTCGATCGCATGAACGCAGAAGGAGAAGTGAGCGGCGCCGATGAGTTGGCGGAGGAGGCGAGGGAGTTGGCCGCATTGTTGGAGGCTGCTCGAGTGGACCGCGAGACGGTACAGCGGCAAGAACAGCTCTTTCGGCGGTTGCTAGACGCCGGGCGCACGCTACGCAGCGAGGAAGAAGAGGACGAGCGTGAGGAGCGGCAAAGCCGCACCGCCGACCCGAACAATGTGCGTCTCCCACCCTCAGGGCCTCCTGAATTGGTAGGAGGGCCGCGCTTCCAATTCCCGGATTGGGAGGAACTTCGATCCCTGTCGCCGGCGGAGCGGAGACTGGTACTCGACTATTTCAGGCGGTTGAACCGTGGTTACCCTTAGATCGCTCTTGGCCGCGATCTGTTTTTGGATCGCACTACCGGCAAACGTCGTGGCGCAACCGACCGCCGGCGTAGGGCGCACGCTCGAACGACGAGGCCTCTACGACGAAGCGGCTGCTGTGTACCGGTCCGTTCTCGAGAACGACAGGGTGAGTATCGCGGCATGGTTGGGGCTGGAACGCTCTCTAGCGGCGCTTCACCAACTCGATTCCATTGTGGCCGTTCTGGATTCTGCGGTTGAGGCCATACCATCGGACAACTTCCTTCGGGAGCTGCAGCTCAGAGTTTGGAAAAAACTCGACCAGCCCGACAGCGTGACGGCGGTAGCGCGCAGATGGATACGTCACGTCCCCGACGATCCCAACCCCTACAGGCAATGGGCGCATGTCCTCTCGGGCGGCGATAACACAAACGCCGCTCTCGCTGTCCTTGAAGAAGCCAGGGCCGCACTTGGCGCGAATGTGCTCGCCCCCGAAATGGCGGCTCTGTTTGGCTTGGAAAGCCGCTGGCGAGAGGCCACCGTCGAGTGGGGCAAAGCTGTCGTCGAGAGTCGGTCCAACATGGCGGCAGCGGGCCTGGCGCTCCAACATGCAGCAGAGTCCGAACGCGACGAGGTACTCGCGGTTCTGACCGCTGATGGTTCAGAACCAATATTGAGCCGACTCGGCGCCGAATTGATGGTCGTGTGGGGAGAGTCTGACGGGGGATGGGCGCTATTCGAGCGATCACTTTCGTCTGACGCCGTGGAAGCTGCCACGGAGCTACAGCTGTTTGCTGATAGATTGAGGCGTGTCCGGACAAAAGCATCTGCGCGAGTGCGAGCACATGCGTACGAACGGCTCGCTTCTCTTGTGGAAGGACAGGAGGCCGAACGGGCGCGGTTGGACGCTGCGCAGGCCTATGCCGACGCGGGTGATGTTGTGGGTGCCCGACGGATACTCGAGGCCTTGTCTGATCTGACCGACGAGACCTTTGCGGACGTCGGAGCGGGGGTGGCGACCCTCATTAGAATCACTGCCGAATCGGGGAGGGTGGAAGAAGCGGAGGAAAGGCTCAATGCGTGGGAATCGCGGTTGAGGCCCAGCGAAGTTCAACAGCTTCGCGAGATTGTTAGTTGGGCGTGGGTGATGTCCGGGCAGTTCGAACGGGCTACCGCGGTATTGGAGGGTGATTCCACCGTCAGTGCTTTTGCGATTCTGGGCTGGGCGCAGCTATACGCAGGAAACTTGAGGGTGGCGAAAGAACACTTCCTGGTCGCAGGACCGTTCGCACAGTCTCGGCAGCAGGCTACCCGGCGGACATCGATGTTGGCACTGCTGCAGGGAGTTGAGCCGGATACAGTACCGGGCCTTGGTGAAGCACTGCTGTCGCTCGAGCGGGCAGATACCGTGCGTGCGCTGGATCAACTCGTCGAGGTTGCACGCGAACTGCCCGACTCGGGGGGCCGGAGCCCCGTTCTGACTCTCGCGGGCGGACTAGCTAGAGAATATGGAAATCTAGAGCGGGCTGTGTCGCTGTTGGTGGAAGCGCTTCACGCAGACTCTTCAGGACCGTCCGCGCCCGCTGCGGAATACGCGCTAGGGGCAGTATTGGCGGGAAGTGACAGAGGAGAGGCTGCGGCCGAACGTTTGGAGCATATGATTTTGACTCACCCGGGAAGTGCCCTCGTGCCCGAAGCGCGACGGCTGCTCGACCAGGTGAGAGGGGCAATACCGAATAATGATTAGGCGAGACTTCCTCAAAGCGGCAGCAGTTGTAGCCGGTACTGGCGGTGCAGCTAAGGAGCAGCTTACCGCCCTACCGCCCTACCGCCCTACCGCCTTGTCGCATCTCCTGCTCCCCATGGACTCCCGCCAGACCAACCATCTGAAAGCCTACGGTGTGACATATCGAATGCTGGCGCGAGGGGGACAAGCCGAGTGGCTACTCAACTATAGAAACGGCAGCTTCTTGCTGCCGGACGACCAGGCGACCGTCAGAGACGCAACGTTGGAAGGAGTGAGTCTCGAGCGATTGAGTGATGCAGATGTGATGGGAGTGCGTGGGACGATCCAGGCGAACAACATGGACACGATCCTACTGGAGAAGGCCCCGAACGTCGCTGTGTATGTGCCACCCAATGCTGCACCTTGGGACGACGCCGTCACGATGGCACTAGAGTATTCCGGAATCGAGTATGAGAAGGTTTGGGATCCGGAAGTAGTTGCGGGGGGGCTATCGGATCACGAGTGGTTGCATCTCCATCACGAAGACTTCACGGGGCAGTTCTCTAAGTTCTATCTGACATACAGCGGTTCGACATGGCTCAATGAGATGGTCAGGCGCAACGCCGAGATGGCGAGCAGCCTTGGCTTCGACACTGTAGCGTCGTTGAAGAAGGGGGTAGCGCGCGGAATTCGTGAGTTTGTGGAAGATGGTGGCTTTCTGTTCGCCATGTGCACAGCAACGGAGACTCTGGATGTGGCACTCGCCGCCGAAGGAGTGGATGTGGCGGCTCAGTACAGTGACGGCACCCCGATGGACCCTCGCGCAACAGGAATGCTGAATTGGGACCGGAGCCTCGCGTTCGAGGGTGCAATTCTCGAACGCTCCGCATCGGTTGCAGCTTTCTCGGATATTGATGGCCACCAGGTGAACAATCCTGGGCTGCGTCAGCCGTTGGGTGCGTTTCAGTTGTTCGATTTCAGTGCCAAAATCGACCCCGTCCCGACTATGCTGGTCCAAAGCCACAGGCAGGTTATTCACGATTTCTACGGCCTCACGACATCATTCAATCGCAATAGGTTGAAACCAGACGTGACGGTCCTGGCCGACGAAGTTGGGGCTCCCTGGGTCAAGTACATTCATGGCAACCGCGGCCTAGGCACTTGGACATTCCTTGGGGGACACGATCCCGAGGACCCACAGCATCAGATAGGTGATCCACCCACAGATCTCTCGTTGTACCCCAACTCGCCCGGCTATCGATTGATTTTGAACAACGTGCTTTTCCCGGCCGCCGAGAAGCGTGAGCTGAAGACGTGACCGTGCTGCTGCCGGAGGTCCGAGAGGCGTTGGCACGCGAGATAGCTGACGCTGGGGGTAGGGAAGTGTACTTCGTTGCCGCGGTATCCTGGATCGGCGACGAATGCACGATCACCTCCGCACGTGCGGTTGCCCGTGGCACGCTCAACGAGGTCCTCGCGCTTCCGGGAGTGGCGGAGAAGGGGATGATGGTGTTGCACAATCATCCTAGTGGAGGTTTGGAACCGTCCCAAGCAGACCTCAATGTGGCTTTCCGCGTATATCAGGGCGGAGCTGGCTTCGGCATTATCGACAACGAAGCCACGTCGGTTAGTGTGGTGGCCGAGGTGCCACGCGCAAAGGAATACGCCCGAATCGATCCAATAGATACCGCCGATCTCCTTGGACCTCAGGGCCCCCTCAACGGCGCGCTGGGTTTGTTCGAAGACCGTCCCACACAGAGGGACATGGCTTCTCACGTTTGTGATGCTTACAACGAAGGCGGTGTCGCATTACTCGAAGCCGGCACCGGTGTGGGCAAGTCGTTTGCATACCTGGTTCCAGCATTGTGCTGGGCAAGGGAGAACCCGGAAGATCGAACGATCGTGTCCACCAACACGATCAACTTGCAGGAACAGCTCGTCGGAAAAGATCTCCCTGTGCTCAAACGGGTGTTGTCGGACGGCGACTTTACTCCGACCTATGCCCTCCTCAAGGGGTGGACGAACTACGTGTGCCTGTCGCGTCTCAAAGTGGCACTGAGTGGCCAGGCTTCGTTGTTCGAACCGGAGCATTGCAGCGAACTGGAGCAACTCGGAGAGTGGGCGGTCAACACCAGCGATGGTTCCAGGTCGGACCTCACTGTTTCTCCATCAGCCGAAGTCTGGGATGAGGTGTGTGCTGAGGCGGACCTCTGCCCACGCAACGAATGTCCGCACTACCAGGAGTGTTTCTTCATGGCGGCACACGCGGCAGCGGCCGCCGCAAACATCGTCGTGGTGAACCACCATCTCCTGACTGCGGATCTCGCCATACGCATCGCTCAGGACAATTGGACCGAAAAAGCCGTTCTCCCAGGCTACAAGAGACTCGTCATTGACGAAGCTCAACACCTCGAAGACACCGCGGCTCAACACATGGGGGCTGCGGTTACTTCGAGAGGCGTACAGCGGTTGCTCAGTCGTCTGGAGCGGAATGGGAAGGGGCTGATACCGACCCTCCTAGCTGAACTAGGCCAACGTGACGATCTAGCCAGCAAAGCGTCGTACGATTTGTTGCACAAGGCGCTGCTGCCGGAGGTGTCAGCTGCTCGCGAGCATTCAGACAGGATGTTTGCCATCCTGTGCGATCGACTCGCTTCGAGTACTGTCGATCCGATGCGCATCGAAGACTCATTCTCGAACGACGGTGTCTGGAGCCAGGGACTCGGAACCGTACTCGACAATCTGATCAACGTGCTCGCTAGACTCCGCGAGGGCGTCGAGACCGTAGCAGACCGCATGATGCTCGACGAGGATCCAGACAACCGGTCGCTGCTTTTGGGAGAATTGCGCGGCGTGGTGCGACGACTCCAGTCTGTATCTGATGGAGTGCTGCACGTACTTCGTCCAAAACCGGGGGCGAAAACGGTTCGTTGGATGGAACGCAGGGGAAAGAAACCGACTGGTTCACTCCCGTTTCCGCTGGGTATGGCTGCGGTCCCTCTCGATTTGGCAACGGTACTCAAAGACTCTCTGTTTGATAGAGTAGGCACTGTTGTTCTAACGAGCGCTACACTAGCCACTGGAGGTGATTTTTCGTTCCTGAAAGAGCGATTGGGACTCGATCTACCACCTTCCCGTGTGCGGGCTGAGGAATCTCTTGCGTCACCGTTCGACTTTGGAACTCAGTGTCTGCTGGGAATTCCCACTGATTTACCCGACCCCCGGACCGATTCGACGGGTCATGATCTCGCCATACAGCAGACGGTCATCGAACTTGCGCGTGCCTCGGATGGTGGCATGTTCGTATTGTTCACCAGCTACGCGGCCCTCAGACGTGTGGCAGCGGCTGACCGCACCGAGTTGGAAGGACAATGGCCATTGCTCATACAAGGCGAGGGACAGCGCGATTTCTTGCTCAGGCGTTTCAGAGAGGCAGGCTCGGCTATACTGTTCGGGACCGATAGCTTCTGGGAAGGTGTAGATGTACCTGGACCGTCGTTGCGGGCGCTCGTGTTGGCAAAACTCCCGTTCAAGGTGCCAAGCGAACCCCTGACGGCCGCACGCTTGGAGGCACTGGCAGAAGCCGGTGTGGATGGGTTCAGGCACTACCTCATGCCTCATGCCGCACTGAAGCTGAAGCAAGGATTCGGCCGGTTGATACGGTCGAAATCGGACATAGGAATAGTGATGCTAATGGATTCGAGGGTTGCAACGCGTAACTATGGCGGCAAGTTGCTTGCGTCGCTGCCACCGGCTCGGCGGGTCATTGATGGGCTGAGTGTGGTGCAAGATGAGGTCAATGAGTTCTTCGCAACCCACGGTGTAGGAGTGCAATTTTGAACCAGCCGAACGACAAGCTCAAAAGGCTACCGGTTTACGCAATAAACGAACTCGCCGCGGCTAAGAAACGGATGGTAGCGGCCGGGCGCGATGTAATTGATCTGAGTGCAGGAGACGCAGACCTGCCGCCGCCCGCGATCGCCGTTGACACTCTCGCTCGTGCCGCGGCCGATCCAGCCATGAGTCGCTACGCCTTTCAGGTGGGCCTGATAGAGTTCCGTGAAGCTGCTGCCGCATATATGAAGAGGCGTTTCGGGGTGGACATAGATCCAATGACCGAGTTGCTACCTCTCATAGGGTCGAAAAATGGACTTGCTCACTTGCCGATGGCGGTGCTGAACCCCGGAGATTTTTGCGTGGTTCCGGAACCCGGTTATCCGGCCTACACGGCCGCAATACTCGCCGATGCCGATGTGTACAGGTATCCACTGGTCCGGGAAAAAGGCTTCCTGGTGGAACTGGCCGACATGCCGGCTGATACGTTGGCGAAGACAGGGCTGGTATTCCTCAACTATCCGAACAACCCTACGGCCGCGCTGGCCCCGGACGACTACCTCGACCGCACGATCGCAGTATGTCGCGAGCATCGCATAGTTCTCGCGTACGACAACCCTTATTGCGAGATCACATACGACGATTACCGGGCCCCAAGCATCTTGGAGTTTGAAGGCGCACGTGATGTGTCTTTGGAGTTTCACTCGTTGTCCAAGAGCTTCTGTATGACCGGTTGGCGTCTGGGCTGGGCCGTTGGCTCATCTGATCTGATTGCGGCGCTCGCCAAGGTGAAGTCATATGTGGACACCGGCCAGTTCTTGGCTATTCAGAAGGCAGGGGCGGCGGTGCTGAATAAGGCCGAAGAGCTGATAACGCCTTTGCGAGAGACATTCGAGCAGCGCCGCAATGCGGGTGTGGAGGCGTTCCGCAACGCGGGACTCACGGTAGACGAACCAAAGGCGACCATGTACTTGTGGATTCAGCTGCCCAATGGCGGCTCTTCCGCGGAGTTTGCCCAGCGGCTGCTCGAGAACGAGGCTGTTGCGGTAATGCCGGGATCGGCGTTTGGCGCGGCTGGAGAGGGCTATTTCAGAATCGCACTAACGGTTGATTCAGACCGCCTGGCTGAAGCTGGCGCACGAATCGGCAATGTTATAACGTGATTTCGTTGACTGGAGGCACGGTTGGCAGGACTTAGGTTCCAACTCCCCGGAGCGAAACGGGCACACCCTGGATGGGGCCTGGCGAGTATCGCCGCCCATGCAGTGTTGGTGGCGTTGCTCGCTGGGACCGTTGGCACGACGGTCATCGCGACGCGGAGCGAGGAGCCTGAGTACATCTACATAGCTGGGCCGCGCGAACACTCAATGCCCGGCCGAACCGCACCGGTACCTGACGCCGAGGCGCAGGCACAAGCGACTGAGGCAGTTCCAATACCAGCCGACACGGGAAGGGCGGTCGGCGCTGCGACTTACTATGCGCCAAGGGTTGTTCCTGTCGGCCTGCCACCGAAGCGAATTGCGAGGATAGACCCGGTGTTGGGCACAGATACGCGCATTGGGTCAGCCGGCTACGGGACCGGTAGGCTTTGGGTTGGGCCGTTCGAAGCGCAACTGGGTGTGATGGGGCCGTCATCAGATCGATCGACCCACGCCGCGCGTGTGGATTCGGCCGTACGGGCCAAGTTGCTCGCGTTCATCGACACGATACCGGCAGATAGCTTTGCGACACCGCAGATCAACCCGTGGGTCACCGAAATCAATGGGCAGAAATGGGGCGTGGATGGTAGTTGGGTTTATCTGGGCGGTCTCAAGTTGCCAACCATACTCCTTGCGTTGCTTCCGTTGCCACAGGGGAACTATCAGCAGGCCCGGGAAGCGCAGGAACTACAACGCATTCGCGAGCAGATCATGCAGGCTGCTTGGCAGGCGGAGACCAATGCCGACTTCCGCAGGTACGTGAAGGAGATCAGAGAGCGAAAAGACAGGGAACGGGAGGAGACGATGAGGCTGGTGAGAAGGGATACGATACCGTGACGATTGCAGAATGCAAAACGTTCTACACTCTGCACTCTGCACTCAACTCCTCCGCGTTTGCTCGAGGGCGGCTCGGATTCTGTCCAGGCTCTCCTCCCTCCCAACAACGTCAAGCAGAACATTCACCCTCTCCGAAACCGTGGTCCCCGTTATTGCAACTCTGATCGGCTGAAACACCTTTCCTGCGCCAACTGAGAGTGATTCGGCGAGGCCGCGAAGTTCCTGTTCCAACCGATCCACATTCCACTCGGAGTGGTCGAGTTTGGAGAGCAGTTCGTACGCTGCCGAGAGCGCTGAGTAGAATCCGTCAGGGTCTTTGGCAATCAGCTTCTTTGTCTTGACGTCATCTGTGGTGATGAACCTCGCGTCGAGGCGCACCGCCGTCCGTTCGGCCAACTCCAATGTCGTGCGTGCGCGCTCGCGGTTGACGTCCATCGCTTTCAGGAATCGCTCCCGCAACTCTCCAGAAACATCCACGCCGAGTCGCGCCATCTCTGGCTCTACTAGCGGCAATAGAACGTCACACTGGGTTTGGGCGATATACTGACCGTTCATCCACTCGAGCTTTGTCTGATCGAAGATGGCGCTCTTGCGCTGCACATCGCCCAGCGCAAACGCCCCGATCAGTTCCTTGACATCGAAAAAGACCTCGCGCTCGTCTTTGGGGTTCCACCCCAACAGCGCCAGGAAATTGCGCAGTGCTTCAGGCAGGATCCCAAGGGCGCTGTAGTCTCCCACCGCGGTGGCCCCATGGCGCTTGGAGAGCTTCTTACCGTCCGGTCCGTGGATCATGGGTACGTGCCCGAACAGTGGGGGTTCGTGCCCCAATGCCCGGAAGACGGCAATCTGTTTGGGCGTGTTGGAGATGTGGTCTGCCCCACGGATCACGTGCGAGATGCGCATGTCGAGATCGTCGGCGACAACCGTGAAGTTATAGGTCGGCGTGCGATCGGATCTCAAGATGATCCAATCCTTGATGTCAGAGCCCTGGAACGAGATCCGTTCATGCACGAGGTCGTCGAAAACGATCTCCTCGTCGGGCATGCGGAACCGGATGGCGCCGTCGTCTTCGTATGCGTGATCTTCGGCTACCAGCTGGTCTGCGAGTTTCTGATGACGTTCGATCCCAGCGCCTTGAAATACAATTTCCTCATCCCAGTCCAATCCGAGCCAGGAGAGGCCGTCTTCTATGACTCGAGTGTGCTCTTCAGAAGAGCGCTCGCGGTCGGTATCC
>CAYTDU010000027.1:0-1352 GCA_964436395.1 uncultured Gemmatimonadaceae bacterium
TCGTTGTGCTGTTGGCGAGACTCAAGGCGGCAATATCCTAAGCAGAAATGGAGATGGAAATGGCCCGGGCATCCCGAACAAATGGGATCCCGGGCCTACGCGTCAGGGCGCAACGCTCAGTGAAGGGTGATTGTTGGCTTCAGTTGCTTTGCGGTCCGCTCACCAAGGCGTTGAACACTAGCTTGAACGTACCGTGAGTCTGCGCTCTGTGTTGCGCTCGAAAGCCAATCATAACGATCCTGCCTTCACCGAACCCAGCAGATACCATCGCAGCTTTTTCGGCTATGAGCTCCTCGCCAATCAACCAACCGCTCTGAAGCAAATCTCGCTCTGGAAACTCGGCAACGATCTGAATCCTGTGGCTGTGTGGTGTAGACTCAATGCCGTAAGCGTGGTTGCGTGCAAGGAACGTTCCCAATCCCTCTTCAGGCATACCGTAGGCAAGAGGATGAGTGTTGTCGAACTTCATCCGCAGTGTCGATCCAGGGCACCAGAATTCCTTGCCCGGTTTGTTCGCCACCTCGTTCGTGAGCGGAAGTCCGAATTTCTCAATTGGAAGATCGCCTGCCTCAGCAAACGTGAGCAACGTACCGCCATGTTCGACGAAAGCTCTCAATGCATCAACGCCGGCCTGCCCGAAACCGCTGCGGTATTCGGGGGGATAACTCTCGGGGCCAGTTGCGTAAGGTCCGCTCTCGGTTTCGCCACCTTCACCGGTCATCGCACTCACACGATCCGCCGGAAGAATAATGACATCGTAGTCGTTTGCGAGGTCTCCGGCGGTGATTGCGGCATCCATTAGAGTGGTGTACGGGAAGTCGTAATGTTCGAGTAACCAGCGCGTCCAACCCTCGTCCATGTTCCCGCCGTAGTACCGCTGATACATGCCGACGCGTAGCCGTTGCACGTTGAAGCTGCTACTAGTTGCATCGGTGCTCAGCGCCTCGAAATCCACGCCGGTCTGTATCGCGACTTCTTCGAGATCGGCATCCGCGTCTGAGCCCACGAGAAAGTCGCCAGGCACTAGATTCCCAACTGCGGTATGAACCCGCCTGACGTCCACTCCTTCGTCGAACAGCATGTTCACTGCCTTGAACGAGTGATTCAACCGTCCATCGAGTCTGTAGCCGAATGCTCCTGCCGATACCGTTCCCACCGGGTTCATCGGTCCGGACACGATTGAGAGCGGCGCAGCGACCTGTGTCCCAACTTCGTCCACGTGCACACCCATGAATTCGGCAAAGACGTCTCCGGCCATGTCATACGGACGGATCGGATTGCCGAGCTGGTCGATCGTGTAGCTATTCTGAGGATAGAAGGTGCGGCCCAGCAGCCAGCGAACTAGTCCCATC
>CAYTDU010000027.1:1362-18392 GCA_964436395.1 uncultured Gemmatimonadaceae bacterium
TTGAGCCATCGAGACCACGAAGGTACCTGGACCGTAGACCTTATCTTCGTGCGTGAAGCCCAAATCCGACTGCTGTACTTCGATGCCCTGACCCAGCAGCTTCTCGATCAACACCAGCATGGTGCGCGAGTCGTGCTGCTCCGCAGGGATTATGTAGGCCGCCCGGTCTCCGCTAGCACCCCGTTCCGTCTGGCGCTTGGCTTTCAGATAGGCGTTCCAGAGGACCGTTTCCTTGTTTCGAGCAGCAATGTCCAAGGTGGCCCATGCCGAGACCTTCTGCCGTTCGACGATGTCACGTAGACGCCACCAGCCGCCGGGCCAGGGGTTCGGAAAAGTGGTCTGTGGTTCGTGGGCAGGCATCTGGCGTCTGCCGCCTCTCAACTCGTCGGGATGGATGTAGATGGGAGTGGCCAGTCGGCTGCTGGCTGCCTCCGTCAGCATCCCGGCGATGTTGTGAAAGGGAGTGATCCAGTGGAATCCGAAGTGTCCCCAACCGCCGTAAATGGCTGAGTTGATGATGCCCGAGAGCCCTGCTTCTTCTTCCTTGTACGCGATGTGGGCACCGTACCAACTCATCTCGCGCCAGACCAATGGGTCTGAGAATGGGCGAATCGGTTCGGCGTAAGGCGGTACGTAGTAGCGGGCACTGTAGCTTCCCATCTGGTGATGGTCGATGTACGCCTGGGGGATCCACTCCCGGAACATGAGTGTGGCCTGGTACACGGACTCAATCGTGTTCGTCATGAACGCATCACGGTTGTTGTCGTGGCCCGTGTAGATGTGGTACAGCGAGGGGTAGCTCGCGCCTTCGAACTCGGTGCCAACCGTTTCCCTGTACCAGTCCGTGACCATGATCTGGCCATCGGGGTTGAGCGAGGGAATCATGGTGAAGATCACATTGTCGAGTATGCGCAAAGCCTCTTCGTCGTTGCGACTCGCCAGGTCATATGCTAGTTCGACCGCCATCAGACTTCCGCCAATCTCAGTGGCGTGAAGGCTCATGGACTGATTGATCACCACTTTTCCCGCAGCGACGAGGCTCCTGATCCGATCTTCGGGAATTCCTCGGGGATCACTCAACTGCGCGTTGATTTGTCGCAGTTCCTCGAGGCGAGCCAAGTTGTCCGGTGCGGAAATGAATAGGGCCAGGAATGGGTTACCAAGGGTGCTTGGTCCCATCTCTACCACATGGATCCTCGGAGACTGCTGTTGCAGCAGATTGTAGTACTCGACCATGCGATCCCAACGAGCGATCGTGCGGTCGGCACCCATCTGAAAACCAAAGAACTCCTCCGGTGTGGTGATCTGTTGCAGCTGAGCTTCGACTGCTTGATTGGGGATCGCAAACGCGGTCAGTAAGAAAAACAGTACGCCAACGACGATCCTTGGCGAAAAACTCCTCCGTATCATGGTAAGCTCCTCAGAGACTTACGCTCTGGCTGGTTGAAATTGTTGTCGTGTGATCGTATCGACGGATGTGACCACACCTTCTCTTTCCGATCATGGGCAAACTGCGCGCTGGTACTAAGAGTAGCAAGGGCGAGCTAGAGCCATGCCGCACCACGTACGCCACCCGAGTCGCCGTGCACGTTCATTGCGACTCGCGTCGTCACTTCGTCGGTGAAAACATACGGCACGATGGCCTTCTGTGCCCGGGCAGCAAGGCCGGGCAAGTTGGACATGCCGCCGCCTAGGACCACGAGGTCAGGGTCGACGATGTTTATGACAGTGGCCAGTGCCCGGCCCAGCCGTTCTACGTACCTGTCTATCGTTGCGGCCGCTTTGCTCCCTCCAGCGCTCGCCCGCGCAACGATTTCATGTGTATTGATTGTCTCACCCGTGACCGCTTCGTGGTCGCGTTCCATTCCTGGCCCGGACAGGAACGTCTCTATGCACCCCTGCTTTCCGCAGTAACACAAGCCGCCCGGACGCTCTGCATCGGTCGGCCACGGTAGGGGATTGTGGCCCCACTCCCCACCGATCTTCTGTGCACCTTCGAGCACACGTTTGTCCAACACCAGGCCGCCACCGACTCCGGTGCCGAGTATCACTCCGAACACCAAGGAATGATCCTTTCCAGCGCCATCTACTGCTTCCGAAAGTGTGAAACAGTTGGCGTCGTTCGTTACTTTGACTGGTCGTTCGAGCAGATCGGCTAGATCGTCATCTAGGGGATGGCCAATGAGCCAAGTGGAGTTGGCGTTTTTCACGAGGCCAGTTATGGGTGAGATGGTCCCCGGTATCCCGATGCCGACCGAACCTCGGGCGTTTCCACATGCATCTGCTTTCAGAACCAGCCTTTGAATCGTCTCCAGGCATCCCAGATAGTTCTTGGGCGTCTCGACTCGTTCTTTGAAGATCTCGGTGCCGCTCTCATCCAAAGCGATCGCCTCGGTCTTTGTGCCACCGAGGTCGACACCTATTCTGACTTGAGAATCGGAGCTGGTCAATGCGTTCCCGACGAGTCTGCTGTCGTTTCGCCCAATTCGATCGGCAAAGCGATTTCTTCACCCCAGATGTGCTTACCAAACCATATCCAGTTGTGCCAAGTTGCAGCAAGGCGTTCTTTGGGTTTGGTAATGCCGTGGCCAAATCCCTTGTAGACGATCAGCTGGGTTTCGACCCCGACGTCCTGCAACCCCTGATAAAGCTCGTACGCGTTGGGGATGGGCACTCTTTGATCGAATTCGCCGTGTTGAATCAGAGTGGGAGTTGTTGCCTGATTGATGAATGTAATCGGCGATGTCTGGGCATAGATCTCGCTGTCTTCCCATGGTGTGGCTTTCAGGTATTGCCGGGTGAATGGGTGAATGTCCGTGTTCACGTAGTAGGTCACCCAGTTCGAGATTCCGGCGCCGACGGAAATTGCAGCAAAGCGATCTGTGGTAGTCGTGAGGTACGCGGAGATATAGCCTCCCTGGCTCCATCCCATGGCGCCCATACGGTCGCTGTCCACGAACCCCTGCGAAACTAGGTGGTCTACCCCGGAGTGAACGTCCCATACATCACCGACACCAAGATTGCGCACGTTGAGCGAACGAAACTCCTCGCCGTAACCCGCAGATCCACGGTAGTTGGGGCGCAAGACTATAGCTCCCTTTGCTAGCCATTGGTGCACCGGATAAACATAGCCCGTGACGGCAGTAGGGTAGTCGATTCCTGTCGGCCCTCCGTGGACGACAACCAACAAAGGGTACTGCTTTGATGGATCGAAGTCGTCCGGTTTATGGAGGACGCCCTCTATCGTCGTGCCGTCTCTGCTATCCCATGAAATCACCTCGCTTGTGCCTAGCGACCAGCCGTCGATCTGATGAGTCATGTCCGTGAGTTTGGTGGGAACGTAGTTCGTGGCTGATGAGACATATACCTCGTCCAGCGAACCTTCCTCACGTGCTACGATCACCATTGTTTCTCCGTTGGGTGTGAAATCCACGGAGAAAAGTTGGTCGGGAATATCTGTGACCGTTGAAGTTTGCCCAGTATTTGGATCCATTCGATATAACCGACGTTTGGTACGCTCCCAACTCGTCAGATAGATACCGTTCGCGGTCCACGCAGCAATGGTCGGATCTTCGTCCAGGTCGCACTCTATTTGCGTTGGGGAACCGCCGGAGGCAGAAACCTTATAGAAGAGACCGTTCTGGTAGTAAGCCGATCCAATATCCGAAGCCGACGCCTGGTACGCAATCCACAGTCCATCGGGGGACCAAGTTGGATTGCTTTGAGAACCGTCATCGGTCACTAGAGGGCGTATACTGCCTGTCGCCACATCAACGATTGATATGTCAGCATCCAACCACGAGTTGATGAGTGGGTCGGGAGTGTGCCCGAATGCGATCTCGGTACCATCAGGCGACCATGAGAATCCTGACACGGTGAAATCGGATCCTTCGGTTAGTCTCCTTGCCTCCGCCGTGCCGGGCACTTCTGGTAAATCGACCACCCACAAATGAGTCATCTGATACTCTTGGTCCTCGACCACGAATGAGCCGTACGAGTCCTCGCGCTTCTTGGCGTGTTCGGTCTCGGGATCAGAGCTCGTGAAAGCGATAGACTGCCCGTCGGGAGACCAGACGAATCCCCCTATGCCCTCCTCCATCTCCGTGAGCGCATGAGCCTCACCGCCGCTCGGGTTCATCAAGAATATTTGTCGCTCATCTCCTCGGTCCGCGCCAAATGCGATCCACCTACCGTCAGGTGACCATGCTTGGCCGGTACTGCTGCCATCCTTGGTCCAAGTTAGTTGGAATGGCTCCTCGCCAATGCGCACCATCCAAAGTTCAGTGTCGTAGCGGTTATCGTCCCAGTCGGTCGATTGCACCGAGTAGACCGCTGCGTTGCCGTCCGGAGAGATGATTGCGGCGCCGATGTCATGAAGATTCATGATGTCTTCGAACGAGGGGCGCGGGATTTCCAGCCGCTGTGCATGCAGGGAGAATGGGAGGACCATCGCGCAGAGCGAGGCCAAGATGAGTCGTCGGTGTGCTATGTACATCGTTAGTCTCCGATGGAATGCCAGCGAAATATGCTGATAGACCGGGCCCACTGCAAAAGCACCGGGTGCTGTGCGATTGATCGGATTCGTTCGTTCGGGTGTTTATCTTGTAGGCCGGTCTTTCCGGTAAATGTAAGAATGGACAACACGTGTGGATAAATAGCATTGCAGCATTCTGTGCAGCGATCACACCGGCCATTACGGTAATTCAGACGACAGATGCGGCCTTCAGCCTTTCGGGCACCACGGCTTCTTCCGACTCTGCAGTATTCAGTGGTAGAAACGGCCAACTGGATGTCACACTTCCACGCATTCAAGATCCTGACATAGACATAGACGGGCGCCTGGATGAGGATGTTTGGGCCCACGCTGCAGTCTTGTCTGATTTTACGCAGTACCAACCCGTGGAGGGGATACCGGCAACTGAGCCAACTGAGGTTCGCATCTTCTATACAGCTGACGCCATCTACTTTGGTCTGCGAGCGTTCGACAGTGAACCCGATCTGATGTTTGCGCATCTGGTCGAACGCGATCGTTCTGCGTTCACGGACGATTGGATTCGCATAATGTTGGACACGTTTGATGATCATCGACAGGCGTACGTGTTCTACGTGAATCCACTCGGTATCCAGACAGACGGCCTCTGGATCGAGGGAATGCAGCGGCAAGTAGCTTCTTCTGTGTCAATCGACTTCAATCCCGATTTCATCTGGGATTCCGATGGGAGGGTGACCGGCGACGGTTGGGTTGCAGAAGTCAAGATTCCATACACTTCGCTTCGGTTTCGCCAGATGCCGACGCAGGATTGGGGCGTTCAGATTGCTCGAGAGGTGAGGCGAACCGGCTTCAAACAATCGTGGGCTCCACTCACCGAGAACATCTCGAATGTCCTTGCGCAAAGCGGAAGACTCGTGGGGCTGAAGGACCTGAGACCGAGGCGGCTGCTGGAGATCAACCCGGTCATGACCGGCAAGCGCGTGGGGCAAACGGTTGATGACGTTTACCAGCAAGATTCGTTCGAACCTGAATTTGGGCTAAACGGTCGCGTTGGAATTACGCAGAATCTGGTGTTGGACGCCACGTTTAACCCCGATTTCTCTCAGGTTGAGGCCGATGCCAACCAGATCACTGTCAACGAACGGTTCGCTTTGTATTTCCCGGAGAAGAGACCGTTCTTCCTGGAAGGCGCCGAGATCTTTCGAACACCTCGAAATCTGGTTCACACTCGGCGGATAGCGGATCCAATCGGTGGGGCGAAACTGACCGGAAAGATCGGGTCGTTCAACGTCGGATACTTGGGCGCTATCGATGAGGCTCCGAAGACACTCTACGGTGAGGACAAGGCAGCGGCGTTCAACCTGGTCCGCGCACGACGGGACATCGGCGCTGGTTCTACCTTGGGCTTTCTCTTCACGGATCGATCCGTGCCCGGAACGGGACGTTTCAACAGGGTGGTGTCGGGAGACGCCCGAATCCTGTTCTGGCGGCGTTACACGTTAACTACGCAGTTCGCAAACAGCTGGACTTCAGATGGGTCAGGAGAGGAAACGCGAGTAGCGCCCCTTTTGGCAGCCGAGCTTCAGAGGAGCGGAAGGACTTTTCAGTTCCAAGCTCGGTTCGATGATGTACACGAGGATTTCGGAGCTGGGTCTGGGTTTATTCCCCGTGTGGGCGATACTGAATTGTTCGGTCGTGTGCAGGGTTCACACTTCAGTCGACCAGGAGCAATACTCGAGCAAGTGAGCCTCGGCCTGCAAGGGAATGTTTTCTACAACCACGATGAGTTCTGGAATGGTGGCAGACCGTTTGAAGGTGAGGTGGAACTCCACCCCCAATTCACTTTTCGTGGCGGACGCTCACTTTGGTTCATCCTACGCGACGGATATTTTCGCTTCCGACCGGAAGACTACGCCGAGTATCAGATTGTGGGCGAATCGGGTGACGCCGAACCTTTCATGGTTCGCGATGACCTAACTCATATGCTTGCACTAGGGTTCATTCCTCGGGTCAGAATTAGCGGTGATCTGCAAGTGAACGGCCGGATGTTCTATCGCGAAGTCCCGATCTATGTGGAGGGATCGCGCGGATTGGAGATTCAGACTGCGCCGAGCGTGACGTTCCGACTGACCACCGCTGCCCAATTGACGCTCGACTACACCTATTCTCGGCTTTGGCGCACGCGCGACCGCACGGTATTCTCAGTTGCACACATCCCTCGCACCCGCCTTCAGTACCAGTTCAGCAAGTCGCTCTTGGTTCGTGGCGTTGTGCAATACTCGCTCGAAGATCGCGACGCACTACGTGACCCGACGACCGAGCAGCCAATATTCATTGACGGTGTTCAGCAGGACGCCGATGAAACCGGCACTTTTGAGGGTCAGTTCCTGCTCAAGTACGAACCTTCGCCGGGAACGGTATTCTTTGTAGGCTACAACAGGCTGATGCAGGGGCTCGCCAACCTGCGCCTTTCCCGAATGGATTTGGTTGGCGAGGGCCTATTCGTAAAAGCGAGCTACCTGTTACGGCACTAGGAGGATGTCAGCCCCCCAGCGTAGCTGCGAGCAGCGTTACGTACCGCGCCGTTGACATCAAGGCGGCACGGTCAGCCCACTCCTCAGCTGTACCTCTGGCCCCTCCACGCCCGCCGCCGAGCCCTATTGCTGCTACGCCTGCACCAACTGCGACGTTCATGTTGGAAGATCCGGAGTTGGATAGGCGTGGTTCATAGCCGAGGTGCCTAGCGGCCGCCACGGCTGTGCTAACCAACTTCGATTTCCGGGCACCCGGGATTTGCCCTCCTGGTGTCAGCTGATATGGCAGCATAATGAAGTCTATGCTCGTCTCATCAGTCACACGCTCGAGGATGTCTCGGACCTCGCTTTCTATGTTGTCGATCGTGGAGTTGTCGAGCGAGCGAACATCTAGCGCAAACCATCCTGAGTCTGGCTTGTGGTTGAATACGAGGCCGCTGTTCAAAACAGCCACATTGATCCTGGTGCGCGATGAATCGGTCCGTGCAGCATCGGGGAGCGACAGAATCCGATCGACAGCTCTTCCGATAGCCTGGTTGACATTGGGCAGTCCGCCTCCCAGAGTGTGGCCCGGCGGGCCGTGTGCGACGACGCGCCACCAGTGTATTCCGAGTGCTCCATACGAGATGCTATGTCCGTCACCTAGCACATCGACAAAACCCTCGGCTCTGTCGCGGTACTCATCGAAGATTTTCTTCATACCGACCAGACCAGTTTCTTCCTGGGCAACAGCGGCAAACACCAGATCGTGCTCTGGTTGTATGCCTGCATGAACAAGTGCCTCTGCGGCGGTAACCAGAGCCGCGCTTGTGAGGGATGTATTGGTGCCAGGCCCGACGACACGGTCAGGCGTGATCGTTGGTGGCCCGCCGGCTGAGCGCTGAAACGCTGGGACGGTAGCCAGGTCGTCCAACGTCGAGATGAAAACGACGGCACGTCCAGACCGACCCGGGATGACGCCCACTGCATTGGGTCCTGCATCGACACGCACGTCACTCAGGCCTATCGCTCGCATGCGCGCCGCGACGGCTTCCGCACGTTCGTGTTCGTGGCCCGAAGGGGAGATGATCGCGCCGATCTCACTGAGGAACTCCGCGGCGGCGTCAGATCGCGAGTCGACAAACTCGATGGCTAGCTGCACCTTTTGATCTTGTACGGCTGTTCGAATCTCCTGCGGGACCTGCTGGAACGCGGGTGAGGCCAAGACGAAGAGGCTGAAAAGACTGTTCATAATCGAGACTCTGTTGGGGGTGATATGGACAATACAGTAGAACCTAACGCAAGGGTTGCTGCGCGTAACGGTGTGAGTCGGAGAACCTTTGTTTCCGCTAGCGTCTCTGGACTGGCTGCCTCCGCAGCGACAGGCTGTGCCACGGCCAGGGCTGGAACCGTGAGCCCCACGACTGCATCGAGCGAAGTGCCCAATACTCGATCATCACTCGAAGACAACATCTACACAAGGTTGTTAGGCGTGCGTCCCCATCTAGGCGCGCACGAGCATATCACGACACTCGGAGGCTGTCGGATGCCGGCGGAGGTCATGCAGGCGATGCTCGATGCAAACGAGTACTTCGTCGACATGCACGAGTTGAACGCTGCGGCGGGAAAGCGCGTGGCGGAGTTGATGGGTGCTCAGGCGGCGCTTGTGACTTCAGGTGGTTTTTCTGGAATGCTTTTGGGTGCCGCCGCGTGTCTCACCGGATCAGACCCGAAACGTGTTGAAGCACTTCCGCACCCCACGTGGGCCAAACGCCATTGTCTGCTGCAAACATCTCAGAGTTTCAGCTACGACCACGCCTACAAGGCTGCCGGGATGAGTCTAGAGTACGTCGATACGCGTGAGCAGTTGAGGGAACGAGTAGACGAACGAACGGCGATGCTCGCAACACTTTCTGCAGTTGAACGGGGGTTCCCCATAGGGCCTCCGAAACCGCACGATCGCACGCGTCCGCCCGACTCTTCGGTGATTATGCCGGAGGAGTTCATTCGGATTGGCAAGGAGACCGGAGTCCCGGTGCTAGTAGATATGGCGTCCGACCTCCCTCCTTGGGAAAATCTGACCAAGTACATCGAACTAGGAGCCGATCTTGTCGTGGTGAGCGGCGGTAAGGGGATACTCGGCCCCCAATCGACCGGTGTCCTGGCAGGTCGTAGGGATCTAATCGAAGCAGCCACGCTCAACGCATCCCCCAACGACGGAATCGGACGCGGTATGAAGGTCGGCAAGGAGGAAATAGTAGCGCTTGTCTTTGCGTTGGAGCGTGCAGTGGCGCTCGATCAGGATGCGGCAATAGAGGCCTGGGACGCTCGCGCTAGCTGGGTTGCCGAACAACTCCAGGGGATACCAGGCCTAAGAGCGGAATACAAACTCAACACCGCAGGTTACGGAGACGTGGACCTCAGTTGGGATCAGACCATCATCCCGCTCGCAGAGGATGAAGTGAGGCAACGGCTCAAGGAGGGGGAACCGTCTCTAGTATACGATGGCACTTCGGTCCGGACGCGGTTGCTGCGGGATGGGGAGGAGCGTCTGGTGGCAGCGCGTTTGCGCTCATTTTTTCAAGAAGTCTCGAGACGTTAAAAAAAAGACTGACCCCGCTGTCCGTTTAGGGACGCAGGGTTCTCGCGACCATCACGCGCCTGCCGCGATTCGAACGCGGGACCTTTGGCTCCGGAGGCCAACGCTCTATCCAGCTGAGCTACAGGCGCAAACGAACATCCAGCATTGAACATCTAACGAGTAACTCAGGAAGAGACTTGGACGTTCAATTGTGTGTGTTGGATGTTCAACAGTCGGGGCGCCCGGATTTGAACCGGGGACCTCCTGCTCCCGAAGCAGGCGCGCTAACCGGGCTGCGCTACGCCCCGAAAAGGTCGGACGGTCGGAATGTCGGACCGGCGGACGGTTTGTTCCGTTGCGCTCCGAGAGCACCGTCCGCCCTTCCGGCTGTCCGCCCGTCCGCCTGAAAACGCGCCCAGGAGGACTCGAACCCCCAGCCTTTTGGTCCGTAGCCAAACGCTCTATCCAATTGAGCTATGGGCGCTTTTTCATGGGCGGTACAAGATTCGAACTTGTGGCCTCTACGATGTCAACGTAGCGCTCTAACCAACTGAGCTAACCGCCCGACAAACGGCGGTAGGTCGGAAGGTCGGAAGGTCGGAAGGGACATCGAGTGTTTTCCTACCGCCTTACGGCCATACCGTCCTACCGCCCAAGTAGCGGGGGTGGGATTTGAACCCACGACCTCCGGGTTATGAGCCCGGCGAGCTACCAGACTGCTCCACCCCGCGTCGACTGTTCTGCCAAGCCTAAAATGTCGGCCCAGCTCGATATACCGTCCGCCCTACCGCCCTACCGCCCTATGAGAGCGGGAAACGGGACTCGAACCCGCGACCCCAACCTTGGCAAGGTTGTGCTCTACCAGCTGAGCTATTCCCGCAAATTACTGCCCGTCTGTCCGACCTTCCGCCCTATATGGAGGCGAGGGGAATCGAACCCCTGACCTCTTGAATGCCATTCAAGCGCTCTCCCAACTGAGCTACGCCCCCATTATATTGGTCGCTCCGGGGCGATATCCTGCCGGAGCAAAGCAAGCTACTTCAGCAGTTTTGGAGTGTCAAGCGACACGCGTCAGGACATCGAACTTCTTATGACACATGGGGTAAGGAGATTGGACCGCTAAGCGGGCAATGCACGCGGTCAAGATCTAATTTAGGCAATCCGCAAGTCACCCCTTGCGGGCTGCGGTTTTGAGGTTCATATAAGACATATGACAACACCGAAACAACCAAAAGAGAGGAAAAGACGCCGCCGTAGGACTGCGCCAGTGATCGCAGTGAGCGAAGACGATCGTGACCTACTCGACCAGTATCTATTTGAAGTGAGCAAGACACCTCTTCTCACACCTCCAGAGGAGATCGAACTGGCGAAGAAGGTACGGGCTGGAGACCAGGCGGCGATGCAGGAACTTGCGAAGCGCAATCTGCGTTTCGTAATATCAGTAGCAAAGAAGTATCAAAATCGAGGACTGCCGCTTACTGACCTAATCGGTGAGGGCAACGTCGGCCTGTTGACGGCCGCCCGGAAGTTCGATCCGGACCAGGGCGTAAAGTTTATCTCTTACGCCGTTTGGTGGATCAGACAGGCGATTCTAGCATCGCTGGCCCGCCAGGGCCGGACCGTGCGCGTGCCACTGAACCGCACGGCAGATCTCTCGAAAATCGTCAAGACGGCCGAGGCTTTGCGTCAGGAATTGCGCAGGGAGCCCACGCCGGAGGAAATTTCCTCTGCAACCACATTGTCGCTCGAAGTTGTACAATCGCTGGCGGCACTGAACACTGGCGAGGTGCGTCTCGATGCGCCGCTCGACCCCGATGGGGACCGTGCTCTCATTGAGCGATTTATTGCAGAGGATCTGCCGGACACCGAAGAGAAGACAATGGAGCGGTTCTTGAGCGACGAGGTAGAAGAGGCGCTCAAGTCCCTACCAGCCCGCGATGCGCGCGTGCTGCGTTTGTACTTCGGCTTGGACGGCGGGCGCGAGCACACGCTCGAAGAGATTGGCGGTATGCTTGGTGTGACACGCGAGCGCGTGCGCCAGCTGCGTGACCGCGCCTTAAAACGGTTGCGCGAAGGCGAAGTCGGTAAGGCGCTGGCTAGCTTCGCTGCGTAAGCAGAGACCAAACTCGATACTCAGGCACTAAGGGCCGGGGCCAACGCCCTGGCCTCTTTGGTTACAGGTGGATAGATTCGCGCTGTGTACAAGTATGTGACCAATAAAGTTGCACTCGGGCTGAAACGGATGGGCTTGTGGGGACGGTTTCTAGTCGACACGGGTCGAGGAGCACGCGAAGTCAGTGTCTGGGTCGGACTGACCGCCGTGCAGATGCGGCGCATTGGTGTACAGTCGCTTCCAATCGCCTTGTTCATTGCAGTCTTCACCGGGATCGTGCTGGCGCTTCTGTCGTCCTATACGTTGACGGGGGCTGTGCCGATGTATTTCGTTGGCACTCTGGTCGGGAAGGCTGTTATGGTGGAACTCGCACCTGTGTTGACGGGCCTCGCACTCGCCGGAAGGGTAGGTGCGAACATCGCGGCCGAACTCGGAACCATGCGGGTGACGGAACAGGTGGACGCATTGGAAACGCTGGCATACGATCCGTTCTCATTTCTGGTAGTGCCACGAGTGCTCGCTGCCACTCTCATGTTCCCTGTGGTGATAGCGCTGGCGATGGCTACTGGAGTTGTATCTGGGTGGTTCACCGCCATCAATCTTCTGGATCTCTCTACAGTTGAGTTCGTCAAAGGCCTGCGCCTGTTCCACGAGTTCAAAGACATCTGGTATGGGCTCGTAAAGGCCATGTCGTTTGGCTTTGTAATCGCGCTCATTGGGAGCAGGAACGGTCTCACCACACGAGGAGGGGCGGAGGGGGTGGGGCTGTCGACCATGCAGGCAGTGGTTCTCAGCGCACAAATGATACTAGTGCTGGACGCCTTTTGGGCGGTTGTGTTGCTGTGATCACATTCGAGGATGTGCATAAGAGATTCGGACCGAAAAAGGTCCTCGAAGGTTTCACTTTGGAAGTCCCAGACGGCGAGACGACTGTGGTAATCGGGTATTCAGGGACGGGCAAGAGTGTTGCGCTCAAACATGTCGTAGGACTGCTGAAGCCCGATTCTGGGAGTGTCGATGTGGACGGTGGGACAGTCCACAAACTCGACAGGGCCGAGTTGATGGCGTTGAGGTCTACGGTGGGGTTCGTGTTCCAGTTTGCCGCGTTGTTCGATTCTATGACAGTGAGAGAGAACATAACACTTGGTCTGAAACGCCAAAGGGTACCTCCTCGCGAAATCGATGAGCGAGTATACGAATCACTGGCTTTGGTCGACATGGACGGTACCGAAGACCGTTATCCGATTGAGCTTTCCGGCGGGATGCGGAAACGAGTCGGAATCGCCCGCGCAATTGCGCTTCGGCCGCGCTACATTCTTTATGATGAACCGACTTCGGGGCTGGACCCGGTGACTTCGGCAGTCATCAATCAGCTGATGGTTCGGGCAAGAGAGAGACTCGGCGTGACCGGCCTGGTGGTGACTCACGATATGAGCAGTGCTTACACCGTGGGAGACAGGATCGCAATGCTTTACAATGGTGTTATCAGACAAGTGGGCGCCGTCGAGCAGATCCAAAAAACCCACGATCCGATCGTGCGGCAGTTCATAGACGGCAGGCCCGAAGCTGCAGACGATGCAGACAGAGCGACAACACAGGTGGTGTTGTAAATGAAGCAACGCGATGACCTGGTAGTCGGAGCGACGATTCTCTTCGCATTTGCCGTGGTAGTAGTCGGTGCAATCTGGCTCTCCCAGTCTCAACTGGGATCGCGTCAGTACCTCCAGACCGCTCGGTTCCTCACGGTTGGTGGCCTCGGTGAGGGGAACCCTGTGGTGCTTCGTGGGGTGCGCGTTGGTAGGGTGAGGGACGTTCGGATTTCACCGGACGGGGAGTGGGTGTTGGCTGACCTCCAGATATACGAAGGCGCCCTTCTTCCTGCGGACCCTGCAGTCATTGCCGCTTCAGCATCGCTCTTTGGCGAGTGGCAGGCTGAAATCATAAGCATGGATGCTCCACCGGACGATCCAATCGTCCAGCGAGACCTACTGGCAGCAGCGGAGGCAGGAGACGATGCGTGGGCAGGTGCGACGCTGCCGGACATAGGTCAGCTCACTGCGCAGGCCGGTCGAATTGCCACGGACATCGCGACCGTTTCGTCACGTATTTCGACTGCTTTCGATTCTCAAACCGTGCTCGATGTACAGCGGTCAATACATGAATTTGGTCAAATTGCGGACACCCTTACCAGATTCACGGAACAGCAGACCACGGTGTTTGGTGAAGTCAGCACGAATATTCGTCACGGATCGGATGTCGTTACTGCGGCCGCACTCGATCTAGAACGTGCGCTGGCTCGCCTTGACTCTGCCACCAGTGAAGGTGAGTTGGATACGATTTTGACAAACCTCCAAACGGCGTCACAAGACATGAGGTCAGCGCTCGTGAGTTTTCGAGTGTTTGCGGAAACAGCCGAGCGCAATCGCGAGAGCCTTGTACGAATGTTGGTTGGTGCTGACACGATCATGACACGCATGCAGGGGATGACTGGAACGCTCGGTCTGCTGGTTGGCGATTCGACGTTGTACTACGAGGCGGCGGACGCAATTGTCCAGTTCCGGCTGCTCCTGGCCGATATCAGGGCCAATCCGAGGAAGTACTTCAAGTTCTCGGTTTTCTAAATGTGCTTCTACCACTGTCCATCGATTGTCCTAGCTGAGCCATGTGTTCCGTGTGGTACCTGGCAACGCAAGGTCGGCGAGTGATGGGGGGCGATCAAGGAACCGTTCAAGAGACCAGCGCCGGCGGCGTCGTATTTCGACGGATGACGTCAGGCATCAGGTTCTTGCTGATCAAAGACCCATATAAGAAATGGGGCTTGCCAAAGGGCCACATCGACTCTGGCGAGTCGCTGGCGGAAACTGCCCAGCGGGAAGTGGCCGAGGAGACGGGGTTGTGTGATCTGAAGTTGCATGCGTCGTTGGGAGCGATTGATTGGCACTTTCGCCTACGTGGCATACGAATTCATAAGACCTGTCATTTCTTCCTTTTCGAGGCGGCTACTGGTATGCCGTGTCCCCAAGCAGAGGAGGGAATACTCGACTGCCAGTGGTTCACTCACAGCGATGCGATGAAGGCGATATCGTACGAAAATGCCCGCAAAGTGCTAGACAGGGCTGGGTCGATTGTGACGGGCCGTTTCGAAACCACTGAAATGAGCGATTGAAGGAGCAAGTGCCTGCGATTGCGGTGGCTCATTCGAGCTCGGATCTCAGGACCACGATCCGTCGATCGCTTCCCAGGCGTGGCGTGCGAATGGTGTCATGCAAGAACATCGACAGGGTGATGGTTGTGCTGTTCCGTGAGTTGGTCGACGCCATTGTCGTGGACGTACGTGCCTTTGGAGTTGAGGCGGCAGCCACGCTCGTAGAGGACTTCCCCACGATACCTGTGTTCGCGTTGAGTGCGTTTCGACCGGACGATGGACGTCTCATAGCTGAATGCTTAGATGGTGGCGTGCGAGGTCTATTCGTTCAGGGTGTCGATGACGAAATAGTCGGTGAAGTCTTGATAGCTAATTCGGCGAGCCGCATGCGGAGGGATGCCCTCTCTTCCGCACCGAGGATCCTGCGGTTGACCGAAACGCTGCAGCTGGATGCTTGGAACGAAGTGCTGAACGGAGTTGGAAAGTCTACGACGACTTCGGACATCGCTCGCAAACTCGGGCGCACGCGCGAATATGTTTCTAGAGAGTTCGCAGCCGGAGGCGCCCCAAACCTCAAACGCGTGATTGACCTGGTGCGGGCCGCTTGGGCGGCGGATCTTCTGCAGAATCCGGGCTATTCTGTGCGCACAGTGTCCGAGATTCTTCAGTTTTCGTCTCCCAGTCATCTCGCTGGTTGCTCCAAACGCATTGCAGGAGTCGCCGCAGCCGATCTGGCAGACCTGGGGCCCAAAGGTGTGTTGCAGCGCTTTCGGCGCGGTCGAACGAGATCTCGACTCTAGCTCATCTCCCCGCAGGCCGAGAAAGCCTGACTGAACTTGGCCATGTGGTGCGGTCTTGGTAAATTTGTGGACTCTTGATCGAAATCCTGATACTCAATTGATTGGCGATAGCATTCATGGCGACTGATTCAATTCTTCGGCCCGGAGAACTGAAGGACGTTCTCCTGAGAGAGATCGAAGCGGCTGACCTCAAACCGCTCGACACACAGGAAGTCGGCACCGTTCTAGAGGTGAAGGACGGGATTGCCAGAGTCTACGGCCTCGGTTCCGCGATGGCCGGCGAGATGCTTGAGTTCAGTGCCTCGGAGACGGGCGATACCGTGACCGGTCTGGCGCTCAACCTCGAGGAAGACAACATCGGCGCGGTCATACTGGGCGACTACCTGCACCTTCGGGAAGGCGATGAAGTGCGGCGTACGGCCCGCGTTCTGGAGGTCCCGGTAGGATCAGCGATGGTCGGTCGCGTCATCGATCCGCTGGGTAATCCGGTAGACGGGCTGGGCCCCATTGAAGCCAGCAAGTTCCGCAAGGTTGAGATCAAAGCTCCGGGGATCGTCGAACGGCAGCCGGTAAAGGAGCCATTGCAGACTGGTATCAAGCCTGTTGACTCGATGATTCCTATTGGTCGTGGACAGCGGGAGTTGATAATCGGTGACCGCGGTACCGGCAAGACGGCCATCGCGATCGATACGATCATCAATCAGCAAGGCCAAGGCGTCATCTGCGTCTACGTCGCGATAGGTCAGAAGAAGTCCACTGTGGCGGCCGTGGTCGAACGGCTCAAGGAAGAGGGCGCAATGGACTACACGATCGTCGTCGTGGCCAGCGCCTCCGACCCGGCGCCGATGCAGTACATCGCGCCGTATTCCGGTTGCACCATTGCCGAGAACTTCATGTATGACGATAACGAAGCGACCCTGTGCGTCTATGACGACTTGTCCAAACACGCGCAAGCCTATCGGCAGATGTCGCTCATCTTGCGACGCCCACCTGGTCGTGAAGCATTCCCCGGTGACGTTTTCTATCTCCACTCGCGTTTGCTAGAACGCGCAGCCAAACTGTCCGACGCAGAAGGTGGCGGCTCACTCACGGCACTGCCAGTGATTGAAACGCAGGCCGGAGATGTGTCGGCATACATCCCCACAAATGTCATCTCGATCACGGATGGTCAGATCTTTCTCGAGACCGACTTGTTCTTTTCGAATGTGCGTCCCGCCATCAACCCGGGTATCTCGGTGTCACGCGTGGGTGGTAATGCGCAGATCAAAGCCATGAAGCAGGTAGCTGGACGCCTGCGACTTGACTACGCACAATACCGCGAGCTCGAGGCATTCGCTCAGTTTGGCTCCGACCTTGATCAGGCGACGCAACAGCAGCTCGCTCGTG
>CAYTDU010000028.1:0-17461 GCA_964436395.1 uncultured Gemmatimonadaceae bacterium
TGGATTCGCAGAAGGATCGGGCATCCTTACCTCACATCTAGTGCTCTGCCCGCGCCGATCGGGAATGCGCACCAACGGCGACCGGTTTCTCATACTCCATGCGACGTTCGTTGGAGCTTCGTAGCCGGGAACGAGACGCTTGAAGCTGTTCACTAGCGGATTAGTGACCGCGCAGAAGCCTCGCGCGTGCTTCAGTAGACCGGCAACGTAGCCCAGACCGACATCCGAAATCTCCCACTTGGCCTTGGGCTCGTAAAACGCGTTCTTACCATCCTTGAAGAGCGACTGATGCGTGTGCATGCCTGACCCGTTTTGCCCCTCGATTGGCTTGGGCATGAACGTGGCCAAGAAACCGTGCCGGTAAGCAATGGTCCGTACGATGAACTTGAACGTTGCGAGATTGTCGGCTGTGGTCAGAGCATCGGCGTAACGGAAGTCCACTTCGTGTTGGCCCCGTGCGACCTCGTGATGCCCCGCCTCCACCTGGAACCCCAGATGGTCCAGGTCATGAATCATTAGGCGGCGGATTGGTTCGGCCTTGTCTACCGGAGCCAAATCGAAATAACCACCAGCATCCTGGGTTTCCAGCAGCGGGTATCCGCTCTCGTCACGATGGAAAATGAAAAATTCAGCCTCACATCCCGCCATCATATCGTAACCCAGCTCTTTTGCTCGCTTTATCTGCCTCTTGAGTGTTAGGCGCGGGCAACCGGGGAATGAAGAGCCGTCCGGGTTATAGATGTCGCAGATCACGCGCGCTACTCTCCCACCTTCGTCGTCGTATGGGAAGACCTTGAAAGTGTCGAGATCGGGCTTGAGCACCATGTCGCTTTCCTCGATCCGCACAAACCCTTCAATCGACGATCCGTCAAACATGATGTCGCCGGCTACAGCTTTCGTAAATTGACTGCGCGGAACTTCTACGTTCTTGTTTATGCCGGTCACGTCCGTGAATTGGAGCCGCAGGAAATCAACCTCCAATTCATCAGCCAGATTCAGAATATCTGCTTCGGACGCCCCTTTCGTGTCTACCACGCGGCCCCTTATGGCCGTCGTCTTGGTGGGGCCCGGTACGGTAATCGACTTCCTTCCATTCATCATGCACTCTCCCGTGAAATATCTTGCTCAACCACCCCCGCACTATACCGGGGGAAGGATACAGTGTCAATCAATAAATGCAGATCGCGCATATATTCGATGTCACTCATGCATTTTGTTGTGATGAATCGTACACAAAGTGGATATGAGTTGCGGGAATTACAGATTACTATTGACAGGAGTTGCGTGGTGCGCTAGTCGCCACCGAGGGATTTCAGCAAGTTCCAGAGGTCCTGGGCCGAAAACCCAGAAAACCGTGTCTCTATCTCTTTCTCGGACCACTCGAGAAATATCCAACCCGAAAGCCTGTGCAGATTGCCGGAAATGAAATGAATACGGCCCCTAATGGCTTCCAGGTCCGCATCCACGGCAGTCTCCAACAACACATCCCAGTGGCTGGAGCCACGAGTCAACTCGCCGGCCTGGCGAGCCTTAATCTCGCTCCAAGCAGGCGCGAAGTGCTCGGACGACTTTCTTCCTTCTGAATCCACTGGCATCAGGCTAGAGTAACCTTCGTGGCGCTGAGACGCTAGGCACAGCGTCTACGACGGCCTCCCGCTCCGCGACTAAGTTCTCAGGACCAGCAGCTTTCCTAAGACGAGGTTCCCGCTTGACTCGCCACCGCGAACTTTGATCCCATTCTCCGGCTTACCGTCTATATTGCAGATTCCGGAAGGGCACCAAGACAAATATGTCGCACAAAGTCATGAACTCAGACCTGCCGGTACGCAAATGTCCGAAGTGCGGGGCGAGTAGTACCGGGAACTTCTGTCACGGTTGTGGCGCACCCATTCGCCAGGATGTATGCGCCAATTGCCAGGCCGAATTATCACCTGGTGCTCGGTTTTGCCACGAGTGCGGTACGCCGACCGGTTCAGGCTCGCGTTCCAGCGGACCCAACAGATTGCCTTGGGTTCTCGCCGCCGCGGCGGTCGTGGTTTCCATACTGGTGCTCGTGGTACGGGACGGCGCCCCAGCCCCTGGACCAGCAATGCAGGGTTCATCCCCTCGCCCAAGCGTGGGGGCTCCCGACATCAGCAGCATGACCCCCCTTGAACAAGCCGATGCCTTGTTTGAGGTAGTTATGATCGCGTTAGAACGTGGAGATACCGCCCAGGTCGGATTCCACGCTCCCATGGCGTTGGGGGCGTACGCAAACCTCGACAGCCTGGACGCCGACGCGCAGTACCACGTTGGCCTGTTGCGAGGAGCAATCGGCGACCACGATGGTATGCTAGCTATGGCCGATACACTTCAAGCAATTGTCCCAGGTCATCTCCTCGCCACCACCCTGCGCAAGGCTGTTGCCGAGGCGAGAGGTGATTCCGCCGGAGTACAGGAAGCCTATAGGCGCTTCCTCAGTGACTACGGTTCCGAAGCTACGACGAACAGACGCGAGTACCTACTTCATCAGAGATCAATAGACGCATTCCTGGCAGAGGCGCGCAGGGCGACAGTTGGTGAAGGCAATTGAACTAGAGCCTGCCGAAACCGCATATTAGCATTCTCGTGAAGCCCAGTCTATTTGCGCCAAACCAAAACGGAAGGTCTACCCCGAGTTTTTGCTTAGCGCGTTGCGAAGCTCGCAATCGCGATTATTCTATTCAGTTGTCGAACGGGCGTCAGGACTGTTGACCCGGCCCCGCCCCTGGACGCTTCGAACCGCGGAGAAACGGCTCAGTGAACCCTTCAGATGAACAACCACAAGGCTACAGAATCCTGGTAGTGGACGATGAAGACTCGGTGCGCAGCGCTCTCACGCGTTACCTCTCCGCGCGAGGTTACTCGGTAGGCGAGGCCGCAAACGGGGAAGAGGCACTTCGGGCGTTACAGGCTGAACCATACTCGTTGATGTTGCTGGATGTGCGGATGCCGGGAATCGACGGTGTGGATTTGGTGCCGGAGGTTCTCGATCATGACCCTGATGTCGCGATCCTAATGCTCAGCGCGATTTCTGATGCGACAACCGCGGCGACCTGCATGCAACGCGGTGCATTCGACTATCTCACCAAGCCCATCGAACTAAACGATCTCAGTGCCGCGATCGAGCGAGCGCTCAAGCGTCGCGATACGTTCATCCAGAACCGAGAGATCTCCTCGTGGCTCAAGGAAGAGGTCCAGCGCCGCACACGTGAGGTCGAGATCGAACGAGAGAAACAACAACAGCTCACACTGGCAACGCTCGAGGCCTTGGTCAACGCATTGGAAGCGAAAAACACGTATTTGAGCGGACATTCGGCCCGGGTGGCGGCGTTCGCAGCGTCGGTCGCGCATCATATGAACCTGAGTGACGACGAAGTGGAGAACGTCAGAATGGCGGGACGCCTTCACGATCTGGGGAAGATCGGCGTGCAGGAATCGGTTTTGAACAAGAAGGGCCCCCTCACGGACGAAGAATACGAACACGTAAAGCAGCACGTGCTGATCGGTTGGCAGATTCTGTCTCCCCTTCAGCACCTGGGCTCGGTCGTCTCATACGTACGGAGCCATCACGAACATTGGGACGGCAGCGGTTATCCGGACGGACTCAGTGCAGAGGAGATCCCAATAGGGGCGCGAATAATTTGCGCCACAGAGGTCTACGACGCATTGACTACCGCCCGACCCTACCAGAAGAAACTGTCGCCCGAAGAAGCTGTGGAGCGAATGGGTCACCTGGTAGGTACGGTGATCGATCCGGACGTCCTCGAAGGGATGGTCGCGGCCGTCGACAGCCGCAAGACCCTCGTGTTCATAGACGCCCAGGAAGAGGAGCAATAAGCTATCGCTTGAGCCGTCCGAGCCTGGAGATAGTCAGCGAATCCCCCGCCTCACCACGTCTGAAGACGAGTTTCGTGTTGGCTGCTCCTAGCCCCAGACCGTTGGGGTAAAGGCGGGTCTCCGGCCTCGAAGCGGCCAGCCACACACCGTACTTTGCCGGGCCGGGCAACCGCCAAACCACGGAGTCCGGTACACCTTCCGCTACAGCCAACAACGAATCGCTGCTGAACCTCACCCTCACGCGAACAGCACGATAGACAGATGCAATGCGGGCCCGGTTGTAAAACGCCGCTGTCTCGTCGGCAGCCCTACGAACTGCCAACCGGTCCGCGTACCCGGTTAGCCTCGGCGCGGCCATACAGATCAGAATACCTACGACCACGAGGACGATAGCCATCTCGATTAGAGTAAACCCTTGTCTCATCCCGACACCATATGTGACACGCAACTGTGATGTTTGACCAAAAAAACGCCACAATGGGCTCAAAAACACTACTTGGCGTCTGGTATGTCCTTTGCTACCATAAAAACACGCCCTTGCCGTGTGGTCATCCGTGAGCCATACTTGCCAGGTCGAGTGTTTGAGCAGCCACAAGGAGGTCACAAGGTGGACGCGACGAGTACAATGACCGTGCCAAATACGGACCCAAATATTGGACTCCACAAACCGTTTTTGGAAAACGCGGCGAACGGTGATGACCGACAGGAGGGGCTCGGGGCGTTTCTGGTAATGCGGCTGGTCGACCAGTTCTGCGTGGATGCAGCGCAACCTAGTCGAGACGCCATGCACTATCAGTGCTATTCTACCCAGGAGTTCGTTTCGGGCCTACATCCGAAGACTGAAACCTCCTCCGTGCTATACGAAGTCACTCGTGTGGCCAAGGCTGCTCTGGAATCAGAAGATCGCCGTATGCTGTTTCCGCCACTCCAAGCGCTGGCCTACCGCCTGGAAGAAGAATCCCGATTCGACGAGGCCTTGGATGTTCTTCAAACAGCAATTCGCCTGAGCGATGGCCGCGATGCGGAGGAGGAAGTTGGTGTTTTCCTGCATCTCGGGCGGATTTATCGCAACAACAACTCGTTCCGCGAAGCACGGAATTGTTATGAGCGGGCCGGCGCAATGGCTTTGCGTCTCCGGGACAGACACTCTGAATTGCTCAGCCGGATCGGGCGGGGAATAGTCACCCGACAAACCGGAAATCTGCCTGAATCCGAGAAGATCCTTCGCGACGTGATCGCCGAATCACAGACCTCGAAGGACGGTGATGCCGAGGCTCGCGCTTCTCAGGATTTGGCAGGGACCCTGTATTTCGCGGGCCGGATCTCCGAAGCTACGCCCTATGCATTTAGGGCATACGAGCTTCATGACGCGCCATCGGACAAGGCCAGAGCACTGAGTGATACTGGTGCTATGCTCAAAGCCCTTGGACATTACAGCGCAGCCCAGAATGCGTATTCGGTTGTACTTGCTCACGATCTTCGGCCCGACGTACGGGCCCGCACTGAGATTGAATGCTTAGAGGTGAGCGCGCTAACCGGAGATCGAGTGTCCTTCGAACGTTGGCGCTGTGAGATCGCGAAAAAACGTGACGATCTGCCGCAAGATGTCTTGCTGGAATTCGAGCTGGAGATGGGCATCGGATACTCAATGTTCGACCGATACGATAGGGCCGAGGATCACATAAGGAACGCGATAGCGATAGCAGAAGAACTAGGCATGGGGCAGCGTCTGTTCTTCGCTGAACGACGGCTGGAGGAAATCCAAGATCAGCGCAGCCGATCGTTTGAACATTCACTGCTCTTCAACGAGGAAGGAGAATGCACTACCCCGGTTAGGGAGACAATCGAACGCCTGGAGGACCTCGTGGCAGCGGCGCGCGGCTGACTCTGCGAGCAACCGCGCGCCTCATGATTCAGGTGTTGGAGCCTTGAATCGCGAGATCATCGCAGGTATTGGATCCTTGGATTGCGCACCCGTCTCCGTCAGGAGCAGTCAGGTTGCCGCAAGCGGCGGCGCTAAAGGCAACGGAGGCAAGAAGGGCGATAGCAAGCAGGCGTGCACGGCGTGACATTTGAACTCTCCTGGATAGATCTGGTGGTATTTTTGGGCTGTCAGGGTGAACATCGCGCATGAGACGCGGTTCCGTTAGTGCGTTTTTGGGGCATCGTATGTCGTTTTTGGGACATTTGTGCTAGTACTCGCCGCAGTTGGTGAATCTCTGGAGCCTAGGCTCAGGAGAGCTGCCGGCCACAAGTTCCGGTTTGTGACCTCACGCTCTTGGGATGAGGCTGTTGAGCAGATCCTCAGCCGACCGGTGGAAATGGCTGTGGTAAATCCTGGCTTGTCTGGTGAGCCCCGGACACAGGAGATCGAGCGCATTTGCGTGCTGTTTCCGTCGCTGCCACTGATCCTGTACGGCGAGCTGTCACCGACGATTGCCCGAATCTTGTTGAAACTCGGCAACGCAGGCATCAGAGAAGCGGTGATAGCAGGCTATGATGACCACCCCGACAGACTCGGTGATCTGCTAGTGACCGAGGCAACTCGTGCCGTGTCCGGAGAGCTGGTAGCCACGATACTGAAGTCGTTGGAATGGTGTCCGGGTGAGTTGCGTTGGGCCATCGAGACCATCATCAGAGAGCCCGGCGCCGTGCAGTCGGTGCAGGACCTTGCCGACCGGGCCCGCATGGACCGACGAACCTGTGGGCGTTGGTTCCTGCGCGCCGGGCTTCCGCCACCGAGCGTGATGCTGATGGTGTTGAGAGTCCTTTACGCGCACCGATTGCTCCAAGACCCTGGTTACACTGTGGAGGATGTGGCGTCCAAGCTCGGCTACGCTCAGACGCGAACACTGGCGCAAAACGTAAAGGAAGTGTTCGGCTTGACACCTGGTGAGTTGCGCATAACGCTGAGCCGCGACGAAGCGATTTCGATCGTGCGCGAGAGATATCTCGGCAGGTCGGACGGGGAGTTGGCATACGTATCATGAGAGATGCAACCGTCCTCGTCGTCGATGACTACCGTAGCGTCCGAAAAACCCTGGGGCGCGCACTAGAGAGTGTCGGGTACACCGTGTTGCTGGCGGCGTCAGGCCAAGACGCATTGAGAATTCTCAGAAAGCACCAGGTAGATGCGGTTGTGCTGGATCTGCACATGCCGGTCATGTCGGGGCAAACCCTGTTTCATCTCATTATCGGCACCTGGCCTGAACTCAAAACGCGGGTGTTGATCATTACGGGAGATGTTCGGGTGGAAGAGAAGGAGACGTGGCTCAAACTCTATGACCTGCCCGTCGTTAAGAAGCCGTTTGCGCTCGACGAGGTCCTCTCGCTCATCGACGCAGTGACGGTGGACGAGCGGCAAGTAGCGAACGGTTCGTAGATGAATTCAAACGCAAACAGGTCAGACGACCCCCTATCTGCACTGCGCGAATACCGCCATCTGGCACCGTGGAGCCTGCGTGATATGGCAACTTTGGCTGGCGCGATCCTGGAATCATCCGGCGTGCGCCCCCTGAATGCGGCCGCGAGTGCAATCCCGAGCGAACGGACCATCCGTTTCTACGTGGCCCGTGGGTTGGTAACGCCTCCAAGCGGTCGTGGTACGGCCGCAGTCTATACCTACCGGCACATCCTGAGCGTGCTTCACATCAAGCTCCGGCAGATGGAGGGGTTCACTCTGGATGCGATCAACCAGGAATTGGCCGACATGAGCGGCGACGTTCTCGAGCGTAGAGTGGCGTCGGCTTTGGGACCGGGCCTCCCACCCCCCGATCGGCTACCTTTGACCAGCAATGATCGACCGGCTTGGGGCAGAGCTGGACGGGCGCTGCGTGCGTGGTTGTCGGACAGCACCACCGAGGACGTAGACGAAACGGGGTCTCGAAACCGCACCACGACATGGCATCGCCTCCCGGTGTCCAAGGGGATCGAACTACACCTGCAACACGATCATCCGCTTGCGCAGATGGGAGACCGCGACGGAGATCTGGCTGATGCCGTGAGGTTGGCAGTAACGCGCATAATGGGAATGACGCCCGACCAACTGTCGCCACGCGATGGGTTGACACAACCCGAACCGAATTCCGAGCATCGTTATTAGCACACGCTCTTGCGGGACGTTCGAGGTATCCCAAGTTTTCAGCTAACCCAACCAACAAGGTGAACTCATGTTTGGAACCGTAGTGCTCCTGATAGTCGTGGCAGTGGTCATCGGATGGGTCATCTCGGCATACAACAAGCTGATTGCACTCAAAGGGCAGACAGAAAACGCATGGAAACAGATAGACGTGCAGCTGAAGCGACGTCACGATCTGATTCCCAATCTCGTTGAGTCGGTAAAGGGTGCGATGGAGTTCGAGAAAGAGACATTGGAGGCCGTGATCGAGGCTCGCAACCAGGCGGTGAACATTCAGGCTGGCGCTATGCCTACCGGTGGTGTGCAGCAGCTGGCAGCGGCTGAAGCGGCGCTTTCATCAGCGCTGTCTCGCCTGAACGTTGTGGTCGAACGTTATCCCGACCTGAAAGCGACAACCAACGTCGGGCAGTTGCAGGAAGAACTGACGTCCACCGAAAACCGCGTTTCCTTCGCGCGTCAGCTCTATAACGACACCGCTACTACATACAATATCAAGCAGCAACAGTTTCCGTGGAATTTGGTAGCCGGCATGGCTAAAGCTGAAGTGGTCGAACTCTGGGAGATCACTGACGAGAGTGAGCGTGCGGTACCAAAAGTCGATCTTTCGATGAAGTAGCCGCGGTGAGCGACTCAAACCTCTTCGAGCAGCAAGCATCCAACCGTCGCCGTTCAGCGATCCTGGTGGCGGTGTTTTTAGCGTTTTTCGCGTGGATCGGCTTCGGTGGCGATCTCATCTTTTACCTACAGACCACGTCTGAGCCCTCGGGCACCGGTTATCGCCACGTATTCCCGTGGTTCGGAATCGCGGCGACACTCATCGCAGCTGGCATGGCTTGGTACAGTTGGCGTAAAGGCCCCAAGGAAATCTTGTGGGCAACCGGTGCTTGGGAGCTAATTGAGCCGTCGAAGCCCGAAGAAATGGTGTACGTGAACGTGGTGGAAGAGATGGCGATTGCCTCCGGGCTACCGCGCCCATCCATCTGGGTAGTGCCGGACAAAGATCCGAACGCATTTGCGACCGGGACCGAAGAAAAGAGCGCACATGTGGCGGTCACCGAAGGCCTGCTGACCACGCTCAACCGAGATGAGTTACAGGCGGTTGTAGCCCACGAGATGGCACACATTAGGAATCACGATGTCAAGCTCATGACCCTGCTGGCGGCGCTCGTGGGTGTATTGGCTTTGATAGCGGAAGGAACGTGGCGCGTGCTCTGGTTCGGTGGCGGGCGACGTGGCAGGGCCAGCGGTGGTGGCGGCGGTGGAAAGAAAGGCGGCGGGGGCGCCGCTCCTCTTGTTGCCATTCTGCTGGTACTTTGGGTGATCAGCATAATACTGGCTCCGATAGTCTCCAGGCTGCTGGCGCTGGCCGTGAGCCGCAAACGCGAATTTCTCGCCGACGCAACCGCCGCCCAGTTCACGCGAAACCCGGCGGCGCTCGCATCAGCACTCCGCACGATCGAGGATGTGGTCGCTCCCACCAAGTCGATCAAGAGAGGCACGGCTCATCTGTGTATCGCCGATCCGCTGGGTCGCCGGCTCACACACAAACAAGGAGTCATTGCCAACCTTTTCGGCACCCACCCCCCCATGGGAGTACGTATAGCGAGGCTCAAGGCGATGGCGTACGCACAAGAGAAAACGGGTTCGATTCCCGAGGAGATCTAAACCTGACGGCAGGCGGCTGGATTCTCCTGTGCAGTGGTATCGGTCTTCTTGGGGTCCTTTGTATCTGGACGTTCTTCGGAGCTAGATCGCTTGTCAGAAAACGACTCTCCCGCGCTGCCATCAGAGTCGTCCATCGATTCAATGTCCACCTAAATCGCCACGCGCTCACCGACAAAGAAGAAGTCTACGCCCAGCTCTTGAATGACTCCGTAGTTCGGGCGGCAATCGCCGAGCACTGCAGAACCAAATCTGTTAGTGAAGCGGACACGGTGAGGTCGGTGGAAGAGTATGTGCACGAAATAGTGCCCGTATTCAACGTGCTGTCGTACTACAAGTTCGGTTACAACGTCGCTCGGGCGTTCGTGAAGCTCCTGTTCCGAGTAACGTCCGAATATCAGGACCACGAAGCTCTGAACGCGATACCGCGGGACGACGTGGTCTTGTACCTCATGAATCATAGGTCTAATGCCGACTACATCGTGGTGACGTATGTACTCGCGCATGGCGTGAGCATCAGCTATGCGGTCGGGGAATGGGCACGCGTGTGGCCCTTGGAACGCGTGTTCAAGTCGTTCGGTGCATATTTCGTCAGACGCGGGTTTCGTGAGCCTCTGTACCACACCGTGCTCGAACGTTATGTGCAGCTGATCACGCGGCACGGTGTGACACAGGGCATCTTCATCGAAGGAGGGTTGACGAGAACGGGGAAGCTGCGCCCGGCAAAGGTCGGGTTGCTGGACTACTGTCTCCGCACGATTTGCGACCCAGAATTCCAACGCGACATTTGGCTGGTACCTGTCGCGATCAACTACGATCGCGTGCTAGAAGACCGCACGTTGATTCGAGAACGCACAAACGTGAACGATCGCCCGAGTCGTTTTCAACAGCTTTCAACCGTGCTGCACTACATATTGTTCAATATGGTTCGTCTACTCACCGCCAATCTGAAACGGTACGGGCGCGCCGCTGTGAACTTCGGGACACCAATATCTGCAAGGGAGTGGGCTGACTCGAACCCGGGCATTCTCGCAATGCCTCGGGAAGAACGTGCACCGAAGCTGGCTGCGTTCGCTGAAATGGTAATCGGCAGCATGACCGAAATGATGCCCGTTACTCCAGTTCCGCTGGTGGCCGCGGCCTTGCTCTCCTTTCAGGAGACACTAGTCCGGAAGAAAGATCTTTTGGAGCGACTCGACGAATACCGAGAGCACCTGCTGGCCAATAGTCGCAGCATGTCACCTCAGGACGTGGATTCGTTGGGAATTTTCGAGAGAGCATGGCGCATGCTCGCAATGCGGCGCCTGGCAGTATTGGAGGGAGATGCGATAGTAGTGATGCCGAAACAGCGTCCATTGCTCGAATTCTACGCGAATTCCGTCATCCACCTCTTACCCAGCCATTCGCGAGAACCGGCCATGACGCCCGCCCAGGATCCCGACGAATCCTTGCCTCGTCTTTGACCTCTGCCCCTGGCGCCAACAATCGTCTAGCTTGCGACATGCCTTCAATCGACATTCCGGCCACTCGGGTCGGCGACGCCGTGCAAGACACTTTCTTGGTGCTCGAGGTTGATACACGAACCCTCGACTCAGGAGATCCGTACACGTTTCTCACTCTCGGCAATAGATCTGGGGAGATCGCTACAGAGCCATTCTGGCCGACGCGCCAGAAGGAGGTGACCGGTATCCGCAAGGGCCATCCCGTGCAGGTGGTCGGTGAGGTTCAACTCTATCGCAAGCGGAAGCAGCTCAAAGTCACTTCTATACGCGTCCTTCCAGAGGATGCCGTGCAGCTTGCGGACCTATTGCCGTCGGTTGGACTTGTGGATCGCTACTGGGAGATCATTGACGGGTGGCGCAAGGAAATACAGAAACCGCGCCTCAAGAAGGTTTTAGAGCTCTTCTTCGACGACGATGAGTTCAGGATGGCGTACGAGCGTTGTCCGGCTAGCACGCGTGGACATCATGCACAACTCGGCGGATTGTTGAAACACACAACGGAAGTGGCTGCAATAGCGCGTGCGATTGCTCGATCTTGCGGCGCGGATATCGATCTCGTCTTTGCCGGGGTGTTGCTCCACGACATCGGCAAGCTCGAGAGTTACTCCTGGCATGGAGCTTTCGACTTCACCGTTGCCGGGTCGTTGGTTGGGCATGTGGCGCTTGGCGCTCTGATGCTAGACCGACGACTCGATGAGGAAGAAGAACCGCCCTGCACCGAAGAAGAGCGACAAGTCCTGATCCACATGATTCTGTCCCATCACGGGAAACTCGAGTTTGGCAGTCCGGTAACGCCGATGACCCTCGAGGCAGAGGTACTGCATTGGGCTGACAACGCGAGCGCAAAGACAGCGAGCGTGGTGGACACGCTCTCATCTGACGACAATTTTCCAGATGGCCCGATTTCCAAGCCGCAATGGTCGCTCGACCACCGTCGGGTTTGCCGAACGGAATGTGATTGGGGGGCTAGGAGGGAAAGCTGAGACGGCGGGCACGCTCCGATGGAGCGGCCCGCCGTCTACGCACTGGTTACCCGGAGCCAGGGGATTTACTCCCGCTGTTCTTCTTCCCGCAGCCGCCGCATGGGCTGTTGCGCCCGCGGTAGGGCCTATTGGGAGCTCCGGCTTCCATCCCCAAGCGGCCTGGCCAGACCACTAGGTTCGCCAGCGCTAGCGCTACAAGTCAGTCGAGTCGCGGATCGACCTCTTGCACTGCACACCGAGGCGCCAAATCGGTGTGGGCATGGCACGCGACTGGCCCTGCCAACCCCAGTCGAGGTGATCACCCGGATCGCCGGACGCCTGAGCCCTTGATTGCATCGGCGGCCTTCCCGGAATTCCCGCTGGGCGTACCTTTCGGGGCGTAGTCGCAACGCCGGGGTTTTGACCCTTCCCCCGAGAGGTGATCGTTAATGTAGGAGCGGGCAAGATCGCCGCAAGCGCCGATTTTTCTTCGGCGCTACAGTTGAAATGTGCACTCCATGTGGAAGATTTGATGGCTTCGTTACACTATAGAGCGGATTATTTTCCACGAAATGTGGAACTGTGCAAACGGGTTTTCCAGAGAGATTCCACAGCGGAATTGCCCAACGAATCCGGGCAAAATAGGCGCTCTTATCCCGTCAGCATCACCTCTTGGTAGACGAAAGGCCCACTTCCCGGTCGAGGAACGAACAGCATGCCTCCACCGCTGGTGGCAAACCAACCCGCAAGCAGCATGTTTGACGTGTCTGGTTCGGGAGCCTGAAAGAGCGCGCTCAGCCAGCGGCGCACATGTCTCAGCTCGGGGGCTCGGCGAGACAACATCGAGATCACACTCCCGACACCTTGTGTAGCTCTCAGAAAATGCGCTACGGCATGTACCCGTTGAGCAAACTCGTACGCGCGTACCCCTGGTTCGTCATATAACAGCGAACCCTCGTACGGATCTGCCGGTGGTGCGTCCATACGTGGGCCCATATACACGAAGATCCTCTGATTGTCACGTACACGTTCCACTACTGTTGCCGCGGCCTCCCCGCTCAATCGTGCAGCGTGCATGAGGTCTGAGTCGTTCAGAATCCCGACGCCGGTCGTCCACTCTAGTGTCGCAAGAGCGTTGTGGAGGGGGCAACCCAACTCCTCATCGTAGGCAAGGAACCGCGGAGCCTCACCTGCGCGCTGGAAGAAGTGACCCAAGGCCTCAGCGCGATCGGTGAAGGTGGAGGTTGCGCGTCCGACGTTTGATTCAGACATGGGCACAAGATAACCGGCTCACGCAACCTCCCATAGGTGTAGGACAAATAGGTCTTGTATGGTTTGGCATTGCGAAGACAAAGGGAGCACCGCAAGTTTTTGCATGGAGGTTTCTTTCTTGAATAGTCGAAGTGTATTTCGTTCGTTAGCTGGAATCTCGATTCCGATCATGGTTGCGAGCCTTCTTGCGTCGGCGGGTGTGGATGCACAGCAGTCGGCGGCGGATACGGTTACGCGCACGTGGAGGGACTCGCTGCAAACCCGTTGGGTAGGAACCCACCTGGGCAGGCCACTCCACATCGACTTCTATGCCGATACAATGGTCGTAGTACAGGACCGGTTTGTATGTGACTACGAAGCGACAAGGGACTCGATAATCATCTTCGGAGACACCACTTTTTCGGTCCACTACAGGTTCGCCCTGGATCGTATGATCGTACGGACCGACTCGGGTGCTGTCATCACGATGTCTGCTCAAGGGGCACTCGCCCGCCCACTCAGAGGGAATTGGTTTGGATCTCCAAGCCGCATGAGAGACTCGCTGATCGAACTCCAAATGATTGCCAGTGGCGCTGCATACTGGCGAACGCTTCCTAGAGGCCGGTGGATAGAGGGCGAGTGGGACCGGTTCAGCCGCGAGATAACGTTCACCTGGTTGCCCGATTCCGCGGAAGGTAGGCCCGACTCCACGGAGTGGGTTGGGATGTACAACCCGGCCAGGAGCCAGTTGTTGTTCGACTCGACCTTTGTTCAGAGTGGTGTCACAATCCTGAGGCGCTTCTTCCGCCGGCCGCGTCGCGACTAGGAAACCGAGTTGCCAGCAAATCGCGCATTTCTCGCATGTTTGGCCACGACTGTGTTCGCTGGCTGCATGCAATCCGACAATCCCATCACCTTCGGGTTGGCCGGCCCCTTCGCACAACCCATCGGGCGATCGATGCGGCTCGGCGCAGAACTAGCTGTTTCGGAAATCAACGGGCGGGGTGGCGTGCGTGGCCGCAGGTTGGAACTGCTCGCCTTGGACGATCGCGGACAGAACGCGACGGCTGTCCAGATGGCGCGGCGATTCCTCGATAACAGCGAGGTCCTCGCGGTGATTGGTCACGCCCAAAGCACCACGACTATCGCTGCCGCGCCCGTATACGATTCGGGGCCGGACCCGATCGTTGCAGTTTCACCTTCAGCGTCTTCCGTGGAATTGGGCAGTGCCGGCGCTACCGTCTTCAGGGTCTGCCCAGACGATGTTGCCCACGCCGAAGCTCTGGCAGAATGGGCGCGGGCGGAGGCCGGCATCACGAGGATTGCCACTCTCTACCACAACGATCGAGACTCCCGCACATCCGCAGCGGCTTTCCGTAGTGCATTCACCGATCGTGGAGGCGCTATCCTCGCTGAGGATCCGTTTTCTCAGGCGCTTCCCAGCTTTGAACCCTACATCGCACGCGCGGCACGGCGGGGCAGACTGGATGCGCTGTTGGTGGCGGGCGGCGAAACGAGCATCGGACCCATTCTTGCCGCGATTGATAGCGTCGGATCCAGCTCGACGACTGTCTTGGGCAGGATTGATCTGTTGCGATTCGCTCAGGCGGCTGGCAGCGATCTAGAGGGTGCGATACTCTCCGCTGCATACCTCTGGGACCGAGGCGGCCCTACAAACGAGGCATTCGTCACTGCGTATTTACAGGCGCATGGGGGACAGCGCCCCGACTATATGGCTGCTGGCGCATATGACATCGTTCACCTCATCGCGAATGCAATTGAGAACCGTGGGCCAACGAGATCCGGAATTCGCACCTATCTGTCAAGCGTCGGAAGTGAAATAGCAGCGTTCGAGGGAGCCACCGGGACTATTGCTTTCGACGACCACGGCGGCCTGCAGCGGTTTTCCGTCGAGGTCGGCGTAGTCAGCGAAGGCGCGGTAGTGCTGTTCGGCGAACACTGACCATGAAACTCGCCTTCAATACGCTGTGGATGCGGATCGCCCTGAGCGAGGCAGCGCTCGTTGCGGGCCTCGTGGTCGTAGCCCTGATTGGAATTTCTGCTCTCAGTACGGTTCAGGACACGGTTAGTACGGAATTGGCTGCTCTCACTACGGTATCGGAGGAAACCAACGAATTCACCGCCGCTGTCTTCGAGGAGATGCTCGCTGCTGAGCAATATCTCGTAGACGGTTCAACAGAGGCACGAGATCGGTTCCTCGCGAACGGCGAAATCGCCTATATATCACAGTTCCGGCTAGCCGAACTTCCCGAGCTGACCGTTGCCGACCAGGCTTCAATCCAGCGAATCGCCACACTTCAGAGCGAGACCGAGGTGCTCTACAGCTATGCGCACGCGGAGAGGGACCTCGGCCGTCGGACCCGAGCCGAGGCCAGTGCGGTTGTAGCACGCGCCCGAGCAACCGAATTGATGCGCCTAGTGCGACAGTTCTCACGTACCCAGGTCAGCCGCGCTAGAACTACATCTGGCTCATTGCAGCAGACAGCCTCCGATCGCAAGCTGTTGGTGTGGGCTGTTTTGGTCGCCTCAATCTGTGTTGGCACGGCAATTGGAGTTGCGACACTTCGCTCGGTAGAGCTTCCGTTGGCCCGATTGGCTGCCGCCGCTGACCGGTTTGGAGACGGCGACCTCAGAACGGTGTCGATAGGCCGACTGCCTGAAGAATTAGCCGGGCTCGGCGGCGCGATGGACAAGCTGGGAAACACCTTGCGAGGGCTCGTCGCCGAAGTGATCGCTGCCGCCGAATCCATTGCCACGACGGCAGACGAACTCTCCACCGGTAGCGGGCAACTCGCTGCCAGCGCCGGAGAAGTGTCGGTGTCCGTGCTAGATATCTCGGAAGGTGCGCGTGGTCAGGTCGAAAGCCTGGAGAAGAGCACGACCGCTGCCGAGCAGCTGGTCGGAACTGTGAGCGCATCTGGTGAAGCGTCGAGCCGAGTAGTGAGCCTGGGTGGCGACATTCACCGCCTTGCCGAGACCTATGGTCGCGATGTCTCCGCTTCAAGAGAGTCTCTACTTGCACTCGGCGATATTGTCCAGGAAGCGGCACGCCAAGTTGACGAACTCGACCAACTCTCCGAGCCGATCTACGACTTCATAGACTTGATCAAGCGGATCTCATCTCAAACCAATCTCCTGGCTTTGAACGCGGCCATAGAAGCAGCGAGGGCTGGCGAACGGGGAGTGGGTTTTTCTGTGGTTGCTGAGGAAGTGCGCCAGCTTGCGGAGTCTAGCGCGCGAGCAGCGGAGGAGGTGTCCGGGACAATCCAGACCATCAGAGACCATGTAGCCGAAATGGCTTCGACGATGTACAGAGGACGCTCGCAGGTCCGGGGCATCGGATCGGTGTCCGAGGGAGCGGCGAAAGCCTTGGAACAGATCGTACAGGCTGTGCGCGAAGTGGAATCTCAGGCTAATAGGGTTGCCGGCGATGCATCGAACAACCTCAAAGCAGTCGAGGGAATAAAAAAGGAGCTGCGGAGCGCGTCGGACGCGGCCCATTCGCACGCATTCGCAAGCCAGGAAGTGGCTGCGACAGTCGAGCAGCAAGGGGTGTCAACTCAGGAAGTGGCCGCTCGTGCCGCCGAACTAAGCGAAGTGGCGGAGCGGCTACGGAAACTCGTAGCGGCTTTGAGAACCTAGCGTTTAACTTCTGCCTTCTTCTTCACGGCTTTCTTCGCAGTTTTCTTGGCGGCTTGCTTCTTCGCGGATTTCGCTTTCTTCGCAACTGCCTTCTTAACAGTCTTCTTCTTCACGGCCTTTTTCTTGGCCGCCGCCTTTTTCACTGCCTTTTTCTGAGTAGTCTTCGTCGTCGTCTTTTTCTTGGCGGCTGCGGCCTTCGCCCGGCCCTTTTTTGGCGCGCCCTTAACTTCTTCGAGCAGCCTCGCACCTTCACCTGATGGGATCAGCCCCCTGCGTGTGGCGTACTGCACCAGTTCCTTGGCGTCATTGATATCGAAATCGCGCAAGCCAGCTCCGGCACGCACCATATTAACGATCGCATCAGCAACCGGGCTCCTCAACACGCTCGCAAGCCCGGGAACCGTCTCAAGCAGTGACGAGAGCTG
>CAYTDU010000029.1:0-17051 GCA_964436395.1 uncultured Gemmatimonadaceae bacterium
GGTCATGGCGTAGGTGCGGGCTTGGCCGCCTCGACCGACACCGACACCCGATCCGGCTCGAGGCATTCGCAAGTTGCAATTCTCGTGTGATAGCTCACAACCGTTTCCTGACAACTCGCCATCCGAAAGCTGATAACGACCAATGTGATCATCCCGGCAACAACCAACAAAAATAGATGCAACGGTAGATTTTTATCTAAATTCATGGATTCACTCTCCAAATTCTGGATATACGAAATCACTTACGACGGTCAAGCCTTTTTCGCCCATGCTCAGTGCCTTGGCGCTCATTTCCTTCTCCGATCTTCTGGAATAACTGCACCAGTTGCTCGAAACACGCCATCGCGTTGGACGAAAACAATGCCGCAATTAGCACAATAATACCGCCTGCCATCAATCGCCGCGAGCGGCCAGAACGTCTTAGTGCCGCCGTTCTCATCACGGCACTGATGCACTGAGCCATCCTCGAGCAAGATTTCTTCTGGATACGCTGGTCGACCATGGTTCATCGCAATTTCTCCAGGCAGTGGCACGGCATCGAAATCATCCCCTCCTGCACCATCCCCGTGCGGTTGCAACAGTCGCAGCCGCCATTGACCGGGTCCGCGTGACAGTCTTTCTGGAACGAGTCTGGAATCGGTGGCTCCGCTTTCTAGAATCGGTCGAACTTAGTCTTGTGGCTGTAGACCGCCTTGACCCAACTACCATGCTCGAGCAGATGCGGCGGCCCTTCGAGGTGCACCGCCATCGTCGGCACTCGATTGATCATCTTCGTCGAAACCCCAGTGACCGCCACGTTGTCGGGTAGCTCGAGGAGCTTGTGGAGCAGCTCGAGCGCCACGAGCATCTTCGCCTCATGCGTAGGCTGCGCCTGGTTGCGGTCCCGCTCGAGCACCGCCTTCAACCTGGCCGCTGACGGCGCCTGCAGGTCGCCCACGTTGCACTGGTCGCTCAGGTCTGGAATGTCATCGCCACGGATGCGCGCCTCGGTCTCCTCGATGCGATTGCGAAACGCGGTATCGCTCTCGACCCATGCGTCTTTGAACGCATCCCAAACTGCATCAGGGTGCGGGCACGTATCAGTGCCAACGCCAGCCCACACACGCCTCACATACTCTCCGGCCATCACAGTCTCCGGGTAACGGGGAAGCATCCCCAAAAAACGCTCAACGCCATCCTCGTCAACGTAGCTCCCGCAGAAGTCGACGAACGGGTGCAAACGCAAGTCGGTATGGTCCTTCGTTGTCATGGTGGGCCTTCGACAACAGCTCTGCAGGGTCGCCCCAACGCCGCGATCCTTTTATCCATCGGCGGAAGTGACCAACTGAGCACATTGCTGATGCGTGGTAGTTTTCACCGAAACCGTAAAACACGTTGCCATCGACAATCTCGACAATGAGCCTATGACGCCATGGTGTATCACCAGCCGACCAAAGCTGGCCAACCTCGAGTTGCACTGCGCTCATCGCTCATCCTCACCCTCTGACGCCACGTAGAAATTCGATTCGCCCTCGGGACACTCCTCGCGCATCATCACGAGGGCCGCGCGCACACTGGCCGAGCTGTCACCGTAGGCCGTTGTCGTGTGACCGCATCGCCCGCATGTTGCCTCGACGCACGCCACCGGGAATCCACGCTCGTTCTCGGTCTCGCCATAGTCGATGTCGCATCTGACTCTCATCGGTCCCTCTCATCACGAAACCCGAGAAACACGGGCAGTCGTGGTTTGTCTTTCTCGCCATAGGGTTGGCACTTGTACTTGATCAACTTCCCCTGGTAGCGCGCTTTGTGGTTCCAGATTTCTTGGCGCTGCTCATCGGTGAGCCCGGTCCCCACGAAGAACACCACACCGCTCTCGAGGTCGCGGACTTTGAACTTGCCGAGCGTGCCCTTCCCGACTTTGCCGGCCTTGGCCGAACTGCGCTTCGTGTGCCCCAGCTCGTCAATGGTCGCCTCGTTGGTGTTGTGGAGCTGCTCGACGAAACCGAGGATGACCGCCTCATGGTCTTCAAAGCGCTTCAGCTTCAACAGCCAGCCCTCTCGAGTTGTTGACCGACCGCACTTGTAGGAGCCATCTGGTGAGCGCACCATCAGCCCCTCGAAGCCGTCATCGAGAAACTTCTTCTCGTACTTCAACAGCTCTTTCTCGTGCTGGACTGTGAACGTGGGCACCTCGAGCACGCGCATGTCATGGATGGCGTCAACCACGTTGCGCAGTCGCATCAGCCTCGAGCTGTAGGGCTCATCGAGGTGTCCCTCGACCATGTCGAAGGCCCAAAACTCGAAAGCCGGTTGACCCTCACGGCTCATCACGGCCGAGGTCGTTTTCTGGAACACGTTGCCCACGATGATCTCGCCGTCGATGCCGTTGGGCAGGAGTTTCTGGAGCGTGTCTCGAATGTGGTTGTTGGGAATGGGCTTGAACGTGCGGCTCAGCACTTTGTTGCTGAGCTTCAGGCATCGGATGCCGTCAATCTTGGGGCTCACGATGCACGGATAGCGCACCTCTGACAGGTCTTTGATGGAGCCCGCCAGCATAGGCTTCTTGATCATGGGGTCGCTCTCCTCAGATTGTGGATATACAGAATCCAGTATCGACGCGTCAACGGCTTTTGTTGCGAATCAGACCCGTGCACCAGCGCTCGGGTAGCTCAACCACGAATCTCGCGCAATTCTGCCTTCAGCTCGCACACACGCGCTCTCATCTCCTCAGTGCCATGACCGCTCAGGATGGCCACCTGCAACTCGAGCAACTCAGCCTGGCGCTCAGCGTCTTCCTTGTGCGCGCCACACATCGGGCACACGCGCGGACCCGTGCATGGGATGCGTCCCTTGTAGGGAAACCCGAGCGGATGGTCGCACACCTTCGTGCGCTCAGCCGGATTCGCCGCGTACTTTTTGAGCCACGTCATTTGAGCCCCGCTTTCTTGAAGTCGAGATACTCGACCCGATTGGGTGCGCCCGTCTGCTCATCGCACCAACTGATGAAGTAGGCTTCAGCGTTCTCTTTGGCGACGGCCTCAAACTCATGCTCGAGCGTGAATCCCTCACCGCGCAATGCCTCAACCTCATTTTCTGGAAGCTCCTCGAGATAAAATCCAAACTCTCGATCTGCCCCCATCCAAATCTGGAACTTCATCGCAGTCCTTTCTCGACCATGGCCTTGAAGCCCGGCGTGACCTCGGGGTCTTTGACTGCCAAGCGTCGCGCCAGCTTCTTGCCCTTCTCGGTCAGTGTGCCGTTCTCGCCCACGAGCCCGAGCTTCTCCCACTTCCCACCGAAGTCGAAGACTGGCACACCCGTGGCCAGCATGACCATCAGCACGTTCTTTTTGTCATCGGGCAAGTCATCCTCGAGACAGCATAGCTCACACAGCCATTCGCCACTTTCTGGAAGCTCAGCATGGCACTCGCTGGGTTCACCACATTCGCAACATGCTGGGCCGTGGTCGTCGAGCCCTCTCATCTCCCCTTGTCGAAATTCCGGTGTCATGGTGTGACCTCCACTTCCTCGAAGTACCTGCAGAGCGCCCGGTACTTCACCAAAAACGACTCGACCGGCCCGAGCTTCTTCTTTCCAGAAAACCCAAACTCAGCCGCAACCTCATCGCGGAGCTTCGTGAGCACTCGAGGCCCGCCGCCCGGCACATCGTCCAGCGGGGGTTCTCGCCCTCACGTAACTTCACCTTCATCGCTCACCTCATCTCGTGTGTTGATGGCCCAACGATGCCGTCTTCGGGGCCGCGCCAAAACGGCTCAATCCAGATAATCTTGCGCTCTTGCCAACCCGGCCCATACGCCTGGTTGCGCCAGTGTCCCGTCACCCTGGTCCTGACCGTGACCTTGGAGCCCGTGCCCTCGCTCGAGCCGCTCGAGCTGGCGCTCACTCCCCGGCCAAGAATGATGCGCCGCCGGGGCTCCAGTTTCTGGAATCGCTTGCTCAGGTTGCCCCGCTTTCTGGAATTGCTCGGGAGCTTTTTCATGCGCTCCCAGAGCTGTCGTGCTTCTCGATTCGCAATCCAATGCTCGCCTGGCTCAGTCCATGTTGCGTAGAGCATCGCGTTCATGGCCCACGTGAACAGCCGCTCCCATTCAAACTGCATTCTCTCGAAGCTCCCAATAGGCATCCGCGCCAAGTCTCTATTCGTCCGAGCAGTCGTGTCCGCAATCGCCTTCTCGACCGATTTCCCCTCGGGCAGAAAGACGTGAAAGAAGCTCAGCGCATCATTGCTACCGATCGTCTCGAGGTCTTCGACTCTGGGCTTGAGCGCTTCACCACAAACAAGGAAACGCCAACCTCGAGCGGTATCGACCTCGTTGTTGTCCTTCTCGAGCACGCCGATCACAGGATTCACATGCTCAGCCTCATCGAAAGTCACGTGCCGATCCTCGGTCACGTACATGCCTACGCATTGATGCCAGCCGGTCTCGTAGTTGTAGACACGCAGGCCCGCATTTGGTGGCGTGATGATGTAGACGCTTTCATAGGGCAACCTCAAATCCTCAGTGCCCAATCCCCGCAGCTCAGTGTGTGCGAGCTTCTCAGCAAGAGCTGGCGACACGTCATAGACACGCTTGCCCGCACGCTCGTGACACAGCATCTGATGCTCAGTGGTCATCATCACCAGCAAGTCAGATGGCGACATAATCGACGTGCGCTGCAGGTAGTTGACGAGCCCGACATACTCTGAGTTGCGCGTGAGTAGCCCATAGCTGTACGGGTCATCGGTCTGGTCGACGCCTCGCCGCACCAGCTCAGCAAACACCGTCGTCATGTCGTTGACGCTCAGGTTCGCCGTTTGCGTTGCCGCCATCAGGATGCCCCACAGCGGGATTTCTGGATCAGCCTCGACGAGCTTTTCCAGAAAGTGGCGCACCTTCTCGCGCCCCGTGAACACCGGCCGCACTCGCTCATAATGGGTCTCGCTCATTTTCTGGAATCCCTCCGGCAGATGCAGTCGGCTGACGTGCGCCAACGCTTGCCGTCAACGTGAAACTTCACCGTGACCGTGCCGTCATCGTGCACCTTCTCAACAACGCCCTCGTGCATGACGCCCATGGTTCTGGGATGGAAGAACCGCCCGCGTGTCCCCACTTTGACTGGCTCGCTCATTTCGCCCCTCTCGACCAATCACTTTCTGGATCGGCAACCAACGCCTTCCGCAACGCCGCCACGGCTGACCACGTCTTCATATCAAGACGCCCTGACGTGAACTCGCTCTCGTTGCCCGTGGCCTCGAGCAGCGCACCACACAGCCTGGACAGCTCATCGTACTTCGCCGGCAGCTCCACGAGCCGACACGGCCAGCCTATGCGCTCCAATTCGCCGAACGCCTCTTTGACGACCTCTTGGTGAGCCTCGAGCTTTTCTCGCACCTCACCCACGAGGTACTTGCTCAGGTTGAGCCGTTGCCGCGCTTGCTCGTGCTCGTTCATCGCGAGCAACTCTTGCGCGTCGCTCTGCAGCGATATGCTGACCATGAGAGCATCACCCGACTTCTCGAGATCGTACAGATGCACGCTCGCCTTGAACTCTTCGAGCGTACAACCAAACATCGCCCTCTGTTGTGCATTGTCTAACATCGTTACCCCTCGGCTCTCTCTTGCGCTCCACCGCAGTGTGCTTCTTGACCAGAGCCACGAGCTTCTCGGCCGCCTCGAGCGCTTCTGGGCAGTCCACCAAAATGCGCTTGAAGTCGAACCCGTAATAGGTCGCCGCCGCCAATGCGTCGAACGCCTTGCTCGCTTTCTGGAACGTGGGATCGGGCTCACCCGTTCAAAGCTGTTCAACGATAACTGCCATAGCGTCCTCGAGTAGAGCGTCATCAACGCCAACCGCCACAATTTGCACGCCTGCCTCGAAGATTCTAGAAATGTCCGTCACATTGATGGTAATTCCCGAACAGCGCTTGTAGTAAGCGCGCTCGACTCTCGCTCTCGCCGCCTTCAACTCTTTCTTCGTCATGACTCAATACCTCCACGCTTCTCCACGGCACAGCGCTTTGTACGCCGCCGTAGATGAAACTTCGGGGTGTTTCTCACTGTAAGCTTGAGCTGCCCACAATTTGCGCTGGTAACTACAATCAGCCGTAGTCCCATAGGGACTACGCTGGCCAGCCAACGCAGTCCGCGCCAAGTAGTAGAGATTGGACAACTCAGCCAACTCGCCGTCCGTCCAGGTCTTCATCGCTTCACTCCCCAAGAGAGAGCAGATCGCGGACCATCGCGCGAACCGCGCACTCTTTGTTCCATGCTCGGTGAACAGTGTGCTCGGTCTTCCTCGAGTACCACCATTCGTCTGGACCCTGGAACCCGTTGCCATTGGTCTCTTTCGAGATCACGTAGCCACAGGTCTCGAGGTACTCAGCATCGCCCAGCTTGGCCATGACCGCCTCGACGTAGGGCTCGAGCGCCTCGGAGGCGTACTCAACACTGACGTAGGTGTTGCCACCGCCCAGAATGTCGCCAGAGAACTCACAGCGCCTGACGTGCTCGTGCTCGTTGGCGATCCGCTCGACCACCTTCAATGGCACCCGCGCGTCTTTGATGACCACATCAATGCTCGAGCTATAGGTGCAGGGTCGGCCCCGCACTGAGACTTGGCGACTGGTCCAACCGCGCTTTTTCAGCCCCGCTCGAATCGCCGCTGTTTTCTCGTTCCGTGTCATCGCCCGTTCCTCCTTACATGATTAAGTATATACGTATTCAGGGCAGAGTCAACACTTTCTTTGACTCTTTTTGTATATCCGAAATCAAATTACTTTTCGGGGTCTTTGGAGGGTGGCTCGAGCCCTAGAACGTGGTCGCCGTGGTTCTGGATGGGTACAAATCGCAACCGGCAGTCGGTGCACTCCCACCATGCTGACGGCGCGAGCGGGTCGCTCAAGTCAGACTTGAACCGTCGCACAACCATCAGGTGCGCGCAGTTTTCTGGAACCGGTCTGGATGCCACTCGGCTACTTCTTCGGCACCTTCACGTATTTGATGCGCTTGCCAGCTCGAGCTGGGTCTGGGCCATGGTTGACTGGCCACGGGATGTTCGCTCGAGGCGTCTTGCCAGCGCCGGGGAACTTGGGCTTCTTCGGCTTTTTGCTGAGGTCGCCTTCCTCATAGGTGGACTTGCTCAACGGCTCACTCTCCTCGGCTTTCTGGAGCGGGTCCACTCGAGGCGCCGGCACGTCGACGTTCTTCTTCTTCGCTTCCTTCCATTGCTTGTATGCCCGCTGCATCTTCTGACCTCGTTGCCGGAAGCTATCGAGCCACTCCTGGTCGATGACCTCGGGAGGTTGGCCCTTGGCGCCCTTGTACTTCACCTCGGGTGGGAATCCTCGACCGTCGAACAACGTGAACTCATCGGCCGCTGCAGCCACGCGCTCGAAGTTGGCGGGGATCTGGTAGTGGATGTCGCGCAAGATGTCGGGCGTCCCTGGAGGGGGCGGACCCATCGGCACGAACCGACCACTTCCCTCAGCTCGGTTGATTGCTCGAGTCGCTGCACCGTCGCTGCCCTCAACGTCCACGTCGGGCATCACGAGCTGGACGCGGTAGCCGAGCGACTTCAACCGCTCGATGGTCTTGATATGCTTGTCGGCGTTCTTGCCCGTACCGTCGACCACGACGTTGTAGCCCTCGTCGAGCGCCTTCTCGAGCACCTCGTGTGCGATGTCGCTGCTCTCCTCGTGCACCATGAACGCCGCGTCTCGAGCTGTGACCTTCTTGCCCTCATGCTCAAAGTTGATGCTCTCTTTGTACTCGGGGAGTCGTTCCTTCACGTCGTCGGGATTGAAGTTGACGAAACCCTTGTCTTCGATCTCGCTTCCCTTCTGCACGCCGAGCAGTCGCTTCACGGCCGTGGTCTTTCCAGAAGCTGTGCCGCCCATCATCACGAACGCGACTTTCTGCTCACCCTTGGCTGGTTTGCGCACGCGCTCACCCGTCGCCGGCGACACAAAGAACGAATCGATCAGCTCGTTGTGCAGACCCTTGCGCTCATCGCGGTACTGCGGGTCAGCGTCCCTCGGCGGGGGCGCGAGTCTCCACTGGTCCACCGTCTGATGTGGCAACCCTGGCTTGTGGTCGATCCAGATGCGCTTGCCGCCCTCAGTCGTCGCCTGAACCGCGAAGCTCATCGTCTGTTGCTCGGTGTCTTGCTTCTCGTAGATGGGCTTGCCCTTGGCGTCGTAGCCCACGATCTTCCCGCCCTTCGGCCCGATGGTGATAACCGCTGGCCCGCCCTTTTCCAGTCGGTTTTCGGTCGAGTTTTGGTAGCCCTCGAGCGGCACAATGAACAACGGATTTGGGTCGCCCTTTCGCAAAACAAAACAAGTGGTTGTCTCACTTTCTGGAACGGCCAAATCGACTCCGAGAAAATATCGCATGGCTTCTTCTTTCTGGAATGTTTCAACGCCCTCACACATCGCTGCGAGCGCTTTCTGGAACGCTTCTGATTTCTCCAGCGGGATGGCGTGCTCGGCCGCCAGCGTGCTGTCGTTCCTGATGTCGTAGAACAACCCAACCAGCTCGGGATACTCACGCTCGAGTGCACTGTCGCGAACCTGTTGCGTGCGCCACTCGACCGCGTAGGTATGCGCCACCTCCATGCCCTTTGGAGTCAACACACCGTCTTCATCTTCAACAGCAATGCGCTCAGGCTTAGACTTCTTCGCCGAGGTCGCTGCTTTCTGCAGGAGAACGAATTTCGGCATCGCTCACCTCTCCCTTCTTCGTCTTCTTGCACTTCGCACGCTCAACGTCTTCCTTGGTGACTGGCCGTCGATTCGGTGGCAGCTTCTTCTTGCGCCGCTCAAACTCCGCTTCGACTCGAGCACGACGATACTCTGTGTCATCGCGTGCACCCTTCACTGCATCCGTGGGCACGATCTCGATGGGCTTGGCCTCCACGACCTTGGCGTTGTCCGCCACATCGTAGACACTCTTGTCGCGTCTAATTGCTCGGTCGCTTTTCTGCTCCGCCTCATCGAGTGCGATGCGATACGATTGCCCTTGCTCGATGGTCTTCGGTGGCTTGCTTTCTGGAAGGGGGAACACGTAATTGGCACCACTGCCCCCACCGATTGCTGGTGCACGATTGCCCGCCTGACTCGTCGCCGGCCCAACGTGATTGTCTGGTGTGTAACGGTTCTCGGCCTTGCTCAGCTTCGATTGGGTGCGCGTGGCGTCGAGCATATCTTTCCAGAAAGCCTTGGAGGTCTTCAGTGCCTCGTCAGCGAATTTACTCTTGACCGCCCTGTTCTGTACGAGAGCCACAAACGCCTCAGCCTCAAACTCTGATGGATGCTCTTGCCCATAGACCGATGGCGATTCCGTCATGGCGATACTGCCTGGGTCTTTCAGATGCTTGAAGCGCAGCTCATTGAATTTGTCCGCACCGATGGCTCGCAGCACCCTGTTCGCCAACACGTGCCCCATCTCATGCGTGATGATTCCTTCGACCGACGAATCGATCAGCAACCCATCCCATTCCTTTGCGTGAGTCTCGAGCTTCTTGGGATTGAGCCACACATTCGGATTCAGGTAGAGCGCTTTGAGGTTTTTGGTCGAATGAATCTCATCACCCATCACTTCAGGACTACCCATCTTGACCTGCACGTCTGCTAATTCTGGAAAATCACCACGCAGCTTATCCATCACTGCAGCAACACGCTTGCCAATCGTCGGTGGCAACTCGCTTGGAACTTCCAGCGTAACGACTGCTCGAGCCTTCGGCTCTTTCCATGGGATGGTGTGTTGCGGATCGGCCCACTTCCCGCCACGCTTCCCGAGATAGGGTCCGCCCTTTTCCAGAAAGTCGTCCAGCTCCTCCAACTCGAGGTCGGATTTCTTGAACTGCACGCCGCTGAACTCGCCGGCGCGCTCGAGCAGATCCTTCATCGGGAGGTTCACCTCGACCGTGGGAATCTTGCTCTTGGGGCTCATCGTGACCATAGCCGCCCACCGATGGTGTCCGTCGAGAATGAAACCGTCGCTCGAGACGATGATGGGCTTGGCGAGGTTCGCTCTCACCTTCGGGTTCTCAATCATCGACTGCACCTTGTCCGCGTGCAGCTCGCTCTGTGTGGCTTTGAGCTTCCCGACCTGTTGCTTGCCGTTCTTCACCTTCACGCCGCTCGAGCGCAGCTCCTCAATGAACTGCGGCACCAGGTCGCTGCGAATCTGCGGCATGTCGATGCGCTTGATACCGAAGTTGCCCTCGAGCAGCTTCTTCGTGTCGACCTTCGGCTTGACCGTGTCCTTCTTCTTCCACGGGATGGTGTGTTTGATGTCCGCCCACAGCCCGCCGCGCTCACCAATGAACGGCCCGGCCGTCGCTGCGATGCTCGACTTTTCCAGAAAGTCTTTCTGGAATGGAACCACGAGTCGCGGCCCCTTTTTGAGCGACATCGTGTTGGGCTTGGTGAGCTTCGCCCACCGCTTGAACGCATCCATCTGCATCGGCGTGATGGTCTGTGCGAAGTCGGTGCGATTGTAGTGCGCTTGGTACGCACTCAGCGCCGCGCTCTGATTGGAGAACCCGAGCATCACCTTCTGCTCGTCGTAGCGACCACAGTGCGGGTCTTGCTGCTCGATGATGAACGCTTCCTTGGCCTTCGGGTCTGGGCCGAGGAACACGTCGATGGGGTCGCCGTCGATGCCCTCGGTGCCCTCGATCTCACCATAGGCGTAGATCATGCGCGTCTCGCCGGTGGCACCCGTCGAATCAGTCCACTGGCGCACGCTACCGGCCGGGTTCTCGACGTTGATGGGCAGGTTCTGGAACTCGACGTAGCCCCCACCGGTCAGCGCCTTCATCAGCTCGTCTTCCAGCTCGAGCAGAGCCTTGACCGTTCCTTCCTCGTAGAGCACACCGAACTCACCGCCCGGCGCCATGTCGCCTTCTTCGTTGAAGCCCCAGCCCGCCGGCATCCGCACGAGCTGACACTGGCAATGCGGATGCACCGCGCCCACGACTGGCAACCAGTCCATCGCTTTGCGCCCCACGTTCGTGCCGTTGGCTTCGAGGTCGCTGAGCTTGAACAGTCGCGGATGCCCGTCTGGGCCGAGGTGCAACCGCTTGCAGTGTGAGCACGCATCCGGCATCGGTCGCTTGAAGACGGTGGCGTCACTACCGTAACGTTTGAGAATGTTGTCCTTCACGCCCGACTGATGCACCTCGTGTTTCTCCGTGATTGCGATCCGGTCCCAGTCTCGAGCCCAATCGCGCGTCGCCCATCCCAACTCACTCTTGAGCTTCTTCACCGTCTCACGTCGTGCGATATTCTCGGCCGTTTTCGTTTTGATGGTGTCTCGTAACTGCGCCCGCAGTTGCGAGTCTGCCTCAATGAGAATCTGCCCGGTCTGTGCATCGACTCGATTGCCGAGCCCTTTGCAATGCTCGCCAGCACGGAACTTCGCCGCGTTGATGGCATCGCGCTCGACTGCGGTGAGCGGCACCGGGTTCTTGGCAATCCACTGTTTGAACTGGGCATAGCTCATATTCTGGACAGCGGAATTGTTGAGTTGCGCGAGGAGCTGACCATACAGATATGAATCCTCGATACTTGGCTGCACCGTCTTCACGATGAACGCTTGGTGCGCCTTGCGGATGATCTCGAGGATCTCCTGTTGTTGCTGCGGTGTCAGTAGCATCACTTTTCCTTGTCGCGCGCCAGCTCGAGCAACTCGTTGACGCTCCAACCGTAGAGCGGCCCGCCCTCGTTGAAGTCGGCCTCACGGTAACCCTTGGCGATGAGCGCATCCTTCACGCGCCGATACTTCTCCTCATCGCTATCAACGATGGACGCGCTCGGGTCGTAGCCCTCGGCTTTCTCGGTCTCTTCTTCCTCGCCTTCCTCTTCTTCCTCGGGCTCCGGCACAATGCTGTCGGTCTTCGGGTCGTAGTCGCCCGGTTCGAGCGGTTCTTCTTCCTCGGTGTCGTCTTCTTCTTCTTCGTCGGGTTCTTTTGCCGGCGGGGGCATCCCCGCTTTCTGAAGCGTGTTGACCTTGGCAGCCTGGTCAAGCACCTTGCCGATGTCGCGCACCATGCGCTCGAGCATCGCCTGATACTCCTCGGCCGTCTTGGCTTTCAGCTCGCGGAGCACCTGAAACTTGAGGTCGTGCTCTTTGGTCGGGAGCGCTTTGTGCAGAGCGTCTTCAAGGTCTCGGTTGAACGGACCAACGAGGTCTGCGAGCCGGTGGATGAGCGCTTCTCCTCGAGACTCGATCTCCCCCGCTTCGGCTTCCAGAAACAACTCCACATGCGCCTCCTACGGTGTGGCAGACGCCACGTCGCCCCATACCGTGTAGAAGCCATTGGCCTCATTCTCGGTGTCCGGGTTCTCGATGGTCAACTCCGTGATGTCGGCTTCCAGAAAGAACTTGGCCAGCTCAGCATCAGGGGCCTTGCGCAGTTGGATGGCATCCGCGCTTCCATTGAGCCGCACCTTCACCTCACTGTCGCTCTCAATGTAGAGCCCTTGAACCTCGTCCACGTCACCGAACGTCATCGACTCAAGCCCAGATGGTGCGATATTGAAACTCGAGTTGGCTTGCTTCTCGAAACCGTCGCTGATGACCTGAGCTGCAGTCTGCTCGATGTAGACCAACTTCTTCTTGAACTCACTGTCTTGTCCGATTTGAACCATCAGCGTGTGACTCAACCTCATGATGCTCTCCTAGACGTGCGTGTGAAGCCGGAGCAGGTGCCGACCACTCATGCTCTTTTGAGTCGACTCCTCTGACGTTTCTTCTTCCTCGCCTTCGCCTTCTTCAGGTAGCGTTTCTTCTTCCTCATCGCCGCCTTGTTCGGCTTCGGCCAACAGCTTCTCGAAATCGACTTCCTCACCATCATCACCACCACCACCTTCACCACCGCCGGCGGCTTGCTGTGCTGCCATCATGGCTTGCTGACGGAACTGAAGCCAAGTTGGATCGAGGATGCACTCGCCCATCCCATCGGGCAATGGCTCTTTGTCTTCCTCAGCTCGAAGCTCATCAACCGTCCAGCTCGTCTTCACGCGCTTCTGATTCAGCTCGGCCAACTCCTCTGGCGTCTTTGCATCGAGGCCGATAAAGTCAAACTCGAAATTCTCGTTCATCGGCCAAATGATGTAGTGATTGATGCACGTCGCAATGTGACGAAGCAACGGCCGCAGTCCCCGCTCTTTGCTCTCAGTGATCTTCTCGCGGTTCGATGCTTCCTGCATCTGACTTTTCTGGCCCGCGTTCCCATAGCGGAAGTTGATTTCAATCGGGTCCATCAAATAGAAACTGCACAGAATCTTAATGAGCCAGTCCATGAAAGCGTTGTATTCCATGTCGCGATTCGACTGGTGCATCGAAATCCACTGCAGGTCTTCGGCGTTCGTGATCGGCGTGCGCCACGCATTGGCCACGCCGCTGAGCATCGAGTACCAGTGACGCCGAAACGCTTTGAGCTGCTTTTCTGGAATGACCCCTTTGAAGTTGAGGATGCCCTTGTGCACGCTGCCCTGCGAAAACGCCCTCTGGTTGTACTCGTATGACCAAAGATAGCTCGTGACCGCGCTCATCATCATTTCCAACTCACTGACACCGTAGCCATAGAGCCTGATGTCAGTGCGTGGATTGCGAACACCGAAGCACAACTCTTCTTGGGTGTACTCGCTGATGATGGTGCCGTCGTAGATTTGCACGTAGCGCGTTTGCTGCGCCACGTCTTCATTCATGTGCGTGCTCGCCACATCGGCCTGGCGAATGGTGGCCGAGTCGACGGCATACCACTCCGCTGGTTGCCCCTTGCGATTGGGCACGACCTCGAAACACATCTGGTCGTAAACCATCGAATCCCACGTGAGCTTCTTGAGAAACTTGTTGAAGTTATCCCGACCACGTGGGTTGTCGGTGACTCCTGTCCGCGTGATGAGCGATTCAGCCTGCGAACACCAATCCTTCTCTGCCTTGGTCGGTTCCTTCTCGCTTTCGCGGGTCTTCACTCGGAAGCCCAACGCATAGCGATCATAACTCGGCTTGCTGAAACTGGCCACCTGGTTCATGCGCGTTTGCACAACCGCGCCAACCGGATGGCACTTGTAGGCCATCGCTTTCAGCGTGCCGTAGCTGATTTGACTCGGCCGATCTCGATAGCCAAGCTGCTCGATGATCGCGAACGGATCGAACAGCAACGACTTCGGGTCGTCCGTGGCCTTCTCAGTGGGCACCGGTGCGTTGCCGGCTGTATCCTCGTTTGCACCGCCTGGCGTGTGCGTGTTGTCTTCATCTGAAGCTTTACGCAGCACATCGCCGATACCCATCAGGGCATCACCAGCCACGCCAGCAAGAGCTTGGCTGGCTCCTCTAATCCGGTCTCTGAAGGCCATCGGCCCCTCCCTGGTCAGCCGATCTTCAGGTCTTCTTCACGCTTGCGCTGCAGGCCCGGGGTCTGAATCGACTTTTCCAAAATAACGGAACCACTCCGACCATTGTAGATACCCGGAGCAGTGCAGTTATCGCCGCACATCGGGCACGAGGTCAGCATCGCGCTGTGCTTCGCACCACAGCTCTTGCAGAGCACTGCCTGGCCGATGACGGCTGTCGGCGGGGCCATCGTCGGACTCGTGCCCTGATAGAACTCGGACTTGGCCAACTCCTCGACGCGCTTGTCCGTGCCCTCAAACGAGCGCTGCGCATAGGGATGAATGGTCATGTCTTCCTCACCCTTGCGCAACCGAGCCTCAGCCGCTGCGCGACGCTGCGCGACGCTGCGGTCCAACTCCTGTTGCGTGAATTGGTGACGTTGAGTCATGTCACTTTTTTTCATGCCCTCACCCATGTAGCCGCTCTCGACGTACTTGGCGACGGTCGCATCATCGGCCGACAACACATCGGTGCGTGCCGAATCGACCTTGCCAATCTGCGCCTGATGCGACGGTGGTTGCGGCCGAGACTTGCCCGGTGTCCCGATACCTTCAACTGGCCCGCCCTCTTGCGCAGTGTTGGTTTCAACGCTCGAGCTAGTAGGCATCGAGCCGGGAGGATTCCCAGTGGGCATACTCTGCGAAGGAGCCTTGCCGCCGCTCTCATCACTGCCAACGGCCTTGGCAAGATAGGCGTCCATCGCGTCGAGCCCTTCGGATTTCTTCATAGCTTTCTCGTCCGCGCCGTTGGCCTCGTTCTCCATGTCCTTCTTATCCTTCTCGTTCTCGTTCTTCATCGGGAAGTTTGCCTTGTTCATGGTTAATTCCTTTCCGTTGTCACCACCGCGTTTCTTCAACTCGGCTTTGAGCGCGGCAATACGTTTTTGTGCACCAGGATCAGTGGGCTTGAGCTTGGCGAGCGTGGCCCTCAACTCCTCAGTCGAGGTTTCACCGAGACTCTTGCCCGGCTTCCCGTCGTCAGCTTTTCCAAAGACAGGGGAGCCCATCGGACCTTTGCCTTGACCACGACCTTCACCCCGACCTTTTCCTTCCGAACGAATCTTACTCCCAGGACAGCCATCGGCCTTGGCCAGATACTCATCGAGCGCCTCGAGCCCTATGGACTTGCCGAACAGTTTGAGCTGCTCGGGCTCGGTCTTTACTTCCTCAGTCTTCGGGGCTTCTGCCTTTGGCTTCTGCATGAGATCCAACCTTTCTCTCGCTTTCTGCTCGAGTTGTTTGTGTTCTGCCACCTTTCCCTTGTCACCGGCTTCATCATACAGCTCAGCTATCTCTTTGTGCAGCCTGACCTGTTCCATGACGCCGCTGATTCCCAAAAGCCCGCGTGGATACTTTTCCTCTCGGAGCTTCGCATCAGCGAGCTTGCTCATTCGATACTTCACACTCGAGGAGATCGAGCGCATCGCTTGCTTCTGCTTGGTCGCCTCACTTTTGCCCTGTGATGCAACCTTGGCTCGCGCGTTGTCGATGGTGTCACGAATCATGCGAGCCGTTGTCACGTGCCCAACGTCCCAAGGTTCCCGGCCCTTCGGTGGCTTGCGTCGATCAGCCTCAGCTCGGCCCACCATTGTCTTCGCCACTTTCCGAGCTGACGCGAGCTGAGAGCGAAGCTCCGACATCACCTTGCCCTTGTTGCCCTTGGTCTTCGCCATCTCAACCAGAGCATCAGTCGCCATGCGTGCGTGCTTCAAGCTCTGTTTCTGGATTGCCACGTCGAGCAGCTTCACTGCAGTCTCGAGACTCGGCTTCTCAGCCGCCGTGGCTTCCTTGGTCTCAGCCGGCAACGAAGGCTTGCCTTGCATTCCTTCGCCCTGATGCTCGTAAATAGGCTTGCCCTTCGAGTCGCGACCAACAATCTTGCCACCCTTCTTTCCGATCTCGATGACCTGCCCCTTCTGGAGATACTCGTCGAGCCCCTCGAGCCCCGTGACCTTGGGCAGCTCGTTGATGTCGACCGTCGCCATGTGCTTCTCGAGCAATTCATCGAGATCAGCGCCCTCGCTCAACGACTTGGTCATCGCCTTGGCCTCGGCAATGCGCCGCTCGATGTATTGCTTGTCGAGGTCGGCCGTGGTCGCGCCGATCTTGTCGTAGCGCTCATTGAACTTCTGGCTCTGTTTGTCCAATTCTTTGCGATACGCATCACGCTCGCTCTTGGGCATTTCCTCCACCTCGCGCCACGGCTTCCGTCCTTTGCGCGCATTGGCCTCGTCTTCAGCGAGTTGCATCCGCGCCTTCACTACCTCCAGTGCTTGGATATAGAGGTCGCGGTAGCCAGAAAACTTCATCGACCACTGCTCATCAGCAAACGACCTCTCGAGTTTTTCATCACCCTGGCCAACCTGCTCGGCCAGCTCGCCAGTCGTTTTCTGTAAGTCTTCATCCGCCAGTGGTCGCAACTCTTTGCCGATCAACAGCCCCATTGGATTCTCCGATTTCTCCATGCCACCCATCTTCTTGAAGATGCCCATGATGTATGCGTAATCGCCACCACGCCCTTGTTTCTCAGCTTGGGCTTTGGCCTTGTTCCAAAGACGCTCTTGCTCAGCGGTTCTCACTACATTTGCAGGCATCACTTCATTCCTTTGGTGACAGGATACAGCTTTCCTTTGGCAAACTTCAATTTGCCGGTCTTCTTTAC
>CAYTDU010000030.1:0-16963 GCA_964436395.1 uncultured Gemmatimonadaceae bacterium
TCACCACCGTGTCCTTTACGACAGTGCCGTCGGCCACACGCCGCAGGTGAATCTGCACTTGACTCACGTCTATGGCCCCCTCGATCGCCACGATATGAGGTTGGATCACGAGGAGTCCCGAGTACGGGCCGTCCGGAGCCACGTTATCTGAACACGTTGCCAACACGAGCGCCGCGAACGGCAACCATCCGAGCAGGACAAATGGGCGCAACACACTGCGAGCGAAGGTGTCTAGCGACATTCGCAGAAACTCCTAATCGATTTGTGAGGGAGTGGATTACGAATACGGCTCAACAAGAATAATGCAGTGACCGCAGAGAACGAAGACTCCGGATTTCCCTTCCGAGCGATCAAGTAAGGGAAGCAGAGCTGACTAGTCTGTGATCGCCGGCAGGATGTAGTCCTCGATGATGGTAATCATGCTCAGTGGCATGTCATCGTTGTATGCACCGCATGTGAACACTATTACCAACCGCAGTTCCTGGAAGACGAATACAACCTGACCTCCCCAACCGTACGCGCGATAGTGCTCGACTTCCCTGTCCCTGAACCTCGACCGCCCCAGCCACCAGTTGTAACCGTAACCGTAGAGCGTCCTGTACTGTTCCAAGAGACGCGTATGCAGCTGCGTGGAGACGTTGACCCACTGCTCTGGCACGACCTGTTCGCCATCCCACACGCCGCCGTTGAGATAAAGCGCGCCCAACTTGGCCATGTCGCGCGGACGGAGCGACGCGCCACCCGACGCGAACGTCACATTTTCATTCTGCGGCAGCGTGATCCAGTAGTACGACTCGATGCCCAGCGGCTGAAACAGATAGCGATCCGCAAAGTCTATCAACGTTATCGAGCCTGACGTCCGTCTGACGATCTCGCCGAGTATGTTCGTGTCACCACTGTTGTAAAGAAACTCACCACCAGGATCGAACATTACCGGACGCCCCAGCAGGTACCCGACAGGATCGGGCGCGTTGAACATCTGGTAGTGGGAGTCTCTGGGATCTTCGAAACCGTAGACGTGCTCGTTCCAATCGAGCCCCGAGGAAAACGACAGCAGGTGTTCGAGCGTGATTTCTCTGTTGTCGTTTCGAATTAGATCGGCGTACTCCGGGAAGTACGAGAACAGAGAATCGTCTAAACTGCCGATCAGACCCCGGTCGATGGCTATGCCGACCAAGGCTGACGTGATGCTCTTAGAAATCGAAGCAGCGTAGTGGAGCGTTTCTCGATCGAAATTCTGCTGCGTCGGTACCAGCGTAATCTGGTCCAGATCGACTCCGGGCCAATATTCCTCAAAGACGAGTGTCTGATCTCTGACGATCAAAATGCTGTGGATTAGGTGGTCCTCAGTCGTTTCGATGAGATCCAAGAGTGCGAACAGCGAATCCGCCTCCATCCCCACTTCTTCGAGTGACGCCGTTTGCCAACCATCTCCTGTCTCGGGCGGAAGCAGTTGACCAGAGTCGGGGCCGGTCAGAAAATCACAGGCCGCTAACGGTGCGACGACCAGCGAGAACAGAACGAAGGTACGTAGTGGAAACCGCATTACCCCATTCCTCATGGCCGCACCACAGGCAGCTCGATTTTCGACGCATACACCGAGTTGCGTTCAACTGTAATAACCGGATATCCCGATTCAGGGATCCGCGCGAAAGAGCCAGCGTCGTGTCCCGCAATGGCCACCCGGATTCTCTGCCCTGCCCTGATCACAACCGATGTCGGCAGCAATCCGAAGGTCAACTCGGCAATCTCACCGGGAACCAATGGCTCACCGTCTCCTTCCTCAAACGAGTGATATGGAATCGGCAGTTCATAGGGTCGTGAACGTGATGAAACCCTTCGGTGGAGAGCACGTAGCTGCCCATCTGTCACGTACGTCACTCGCCCAGACGGGCTCACGTCTTCGAGATACACGTGGAACGCACCGTCGGTGTGCGTCGAAGCTACGTACAGAGTCACGACCGGGTGGCCGGTGATCTCTATGTCTTGTGCCAGGGGCGCACTCGTATACGTGAGGAGCTTTTGGTCCTCTAGATAGCGGTTCGAATAGAGCACTTCATTGGTGTGCCATCGTGTGGCGTCTCCGGCAGTGGCGGTGAAATCGATGGCGTAGGAATCTCGTGCGTCACCTTCAATCGGTGCATTTGTCGACAGCGTGTTTTCGGCGCACAAATACCAGGTTTCAGTTGCGGTGTTCTCCAAGGGCCATACTGTGGTGCTTCTCCACTCCTCGGCACCCATCGTGTAGTAGTACAGGATCTTCTCGGTTACGGGATCGCCACTTCCCTTCAGATATCGGTCCAAAAAGTTCAGCGTTTCGTTCCACTGCGCTCTCTCGCTTGGCTCCGGAGGTGAGTTAGGTGCCGCGTACGGGCTCGCGTGTTCGAATCCACCATGTGTCCACGCGCCGATTACCGCATGTTGCGGATTGTCGAGCGTCAAGAACCGCGCGAGGACCCCGTTGGCAGTGGCTTGGTCCATCCAGCTGCCCCAATGGTATAGAGCGACACCTGAGGATTCGAGTTCCTGCCGCTTTGTGTGAGCGCTCATATCGTCGAGCGAGATTCCGAGTTGAGGAGACACTCTGTCGCGATAAACGACTCCTTTGAGTCCTTCGTACACGTCACCGTTATTTGCGTGCTCGGCGATTGCGGCCTCTAGCAAGGACCCGTCAATGTCTTCATCGACTGGCTTCACTGACCGACTGGGGTCTGCGTTCAAATCCAAAACACGAGTATCGGTTCTCCAGTCTTCGATGTAGATGTCGTTGAAGATTCCGCCGGGGAACGCGATGTCCGTGTAGACATCGTACTGCGTGAATGTCGGGATGCTGACGCGTACGGCTGGATGTGGCGTAGTCGGCAGCAGCTGTGCCGTCATACCCAAATACGATATCCCCCACGCCCCAACACTCCCATTCGACCACTCTTGCGCCACGACCCAGTCAACAACCTCGGCGTAGTCGGCTCGACTCTCTTCTGACCACGGCTGTCGCCAAGTGCCGAAGGACGCCCCCGTTCCTCGTTCATCGATCATCACAACGGCGTATCCGCGCCGAGTCGCTTCATCGATGCGCCACCCCATGAAAGGGTGTTCGCCGCCCGCTTCGCTACGCCAGTATCTCGTCATCACAACGATTGCAGGCACTTGTGTTGCCGCTGCGAGTGGTCGCGGAACATGAACGTCGACAGCTATTCGCACACCATCACGCATGATCAGGAAGAACGACTCGGTCGTGTGGTCTGAGAATACCGCGTCGGACGGGAGTGGAATGACGCTCGTGAGTTCGTCCGCCATCTCCCCGCACGCGGTCAAGATTGCGAGGCAAGAGATCCCGATAACGAAGCAGGGTCGTCTTTTGCCCATCAGAACTCCCACCTTGCGCCAATGTTCGGAAGCATTCCAATCATATCCTCATACTCCCTGAAGACGTTGAGTCGGCCGGGTTCGAATGACCAGAAGTACTCGTATGTCTCGACGTTGGGCCGTCCGTAGATGTTGAAGATGTCGAGAAACAGGGTGAGTCTTCCTCTTCCCAGCTGTAGGTGTCGCGATGCCCTGAGATCCAGGCGGTGGTAGGCCGGCAATCGCAGAGCATGCATCGGGCCGAAAGTCTCCTCGAAGTATTGATCTCCGTTCGCAAGCGTACGCGCTTCGACGTTGAGCTCGGTACCGGGCCATGGAGAGTGATAGTGCCAACCACCGCTCAACGACCAGCTTGGAGTAGGCCTGTATGCGAACTCGAGGTGGACTGCATGTCGTTGGTCCCTCGGGCGTGGGATCCACTCACCTTCGATCTCGTCCTCGGCTTCCGCCAACGCATAGGTTGCAGCCCATGCGAATGGTCCGCCCGCGTCTCGTTTCACCAACAACTCAATACCGCGTGCCAAGCCACGGTTGGGGTCGACACGCACAATGTGCTCGGGGAATTCCTCTTGAACGACGTCAGTCATTTCAGGCTGGAGATCTCGGTACTCGGGCCACGGATTCGAGATCCGTCGTTCATAAGCCTCGATGCGAATCGAGGTACCGTTTCGGAACGCGTGCGACAATCCCAAGATCCGATGCTCGGCATGTTGCGCGGGATAGTATCGAGTCACGCCATTCATCACGTCGAGATCCCGGAGATCGTGAGACTGATAGAACAATCCCCAGGCACCGCGTAGCGTTGTCCTCGGTGTGATGTCCAACGCTACGTTTGCTCTGGGGCTCAGCGTTTCGTCGTCCGTGTGTGACTGGAAATCGTATCTCAGTCCCAGTTCCGCGGTCAGTCGCTCCGTGGGACGCACCCGCCCAGACACGTACGCTGACAGTTCATGGCCGGACGGTTTCATGTCCACGGTCAGAGAGTCGTACCATGGACTCCAAGGAGGTGCGAATGGGTTGGACTCGTTCGGCAGCCAATCGAGTCGCCAGCGCGCGTAGTCGTAATCGGCGGAAGCCCGCCTCGTTTCGAATCCCCACCTCAACAGCAGCCCTTCAGACAGTAACAGGCTCCAGTCTTGCCTCAGCCCATAGAAATCGAGTGTGGCGCGATCGTTCACCTCGAGACGTCTGCTCGTGTATTCTAAATCAAAAACGTCGTGTCCGGCGCGCGCTCTCGTAACACGTCCGGCGGAAACCACCGTATGCGCAGTGAGCACGCCCGAAAAATCGGCCTGCCAATTGGCCCAGGCATAGCGCGAGCCCCATCCGCTGTTGATCTCCGTGTCGTCGTCCTCGAGCATGAAGAAACTGTCACCCGCATAGAGCCCGTGAACGGAAAGAAGGTGCCGCGGGCTAAGTTGAACCTCGGTCTTGGCGAAAACGTCATAGTAGGTCGGTTTGATCTTTTCGGTTTCCCCCATGAGCCTCAGGATGACGTCCAGGAAACCACGACGGGCCGACACCAACCAGGTCCCTTTGCCACCGGCGAAACCACCCTGGCTCTTGGCGGTGAACGTCATCAAACTGGCGGCAAGCGTCGTGGTGGTGCGGTCGGGTGCTGGAGTAGCGCTCCGCATTGCAAAAACACCAGCCAACCTGTCGCCAAACTCGGCGGTGAATCCGCCGGTGCTCAAGTCGAGATCCGCCACCGATTCAACATCGACGATGCTGGTGGCTCCCCCGATGTCTTTCAGGTGTAGCGGCTCGTAAAGCTCGAGCCCGTCCAATGTTTGCAGCACTTCGTTGTTGTTGCTGCCCCGAACCTGCAGCTTGGCCGAGACGTCGTGCGTGACCACCCCAGGTAGGTGGTAGAGTGACCGATACAAGTCCTCCGCAAAATGCGGGCGGTTGTTGATTTCGTCACGCGTCAACGTCTGCTGAGTAACAACGGCTTCGGAAGTCAATATTCCGTATGTACTGGGGGTAACCACAATATCTCTTAGGCGGAGCGCAGTGCGCCTCAAAACGAAGGTCAGTTCAGTCACCTCACCAGCCACCACTGCGACGCGATTACGTTTGCTAGGCGAATATCCCAGTGCTCTCACCGTTATGTCATAAACGCCTGGAGTTAAAGCGAGCTCAAACCGGCCCGCCTCGTCAGTGCCCAGTTCACCGAGGCGTCCAACCAACTGTACGGCCGCAAAGCCGATCGGTGCGCTGTCCGCAGCGGAGATAACGAGACCGGCGATCCGGCCCCGTTGCTGCTCTTGTGGTTCGGGTGCTCCTTTGAAGAAACCGCCCGTTCCCAGTCCTACGATGACCCGACCGGGCGCCTCATGGTATTTCAAGTCGGTATCGGCGAACAGAGAGTCGAGAGCTTCGCCAACTGTCACGTTGGCGCAAGAGCATCCTACCGGGCCGGACTCGCTCACGTGATCGGAGCTGAATGCGATTTGAACACCAGACCTAACGCCAAGAAGGTAGAGGGCTTCTTCGAGCGACATACCGTGGACTTCTAGAGCCGCAGGCCGACTCAACACCGGGGCAGGATCGACTACCGATAGCCCCTGTGCCGAGAGCGATGTCACCATCACGCCGAAAAACAATAGCGGTATCATTGCTCTCGACGTGGTCATCGTGAAATCTCCACACCCTCATTCAGTGTGCACCGAACGCCAACCACCTGACAGATCGTGCTCACTACATCCTCAAACGGCTCGTTCTCGAACCACGCGGTTACAACGCGACGGGCGAGGGTCGAGTCTGCGAAGGAGAAATCAACTCCAAAGAACGCACCTACCTCCGCCACCACATCACCTAGGGGTGTGTCCTGAAAGATGAGGAGCCCATCCTTCCACTCGAGCACCTCCCAGACGTTTACTTGCTTTGGAACCGCCGGTGGCGCGTCGCCCTCGATTCGCGACATCTCGCCGGCCTCGACGAACACCTGGTTGCCGGAAGCAGACAACGCTACGCTCCCCTCGACCACAACAAGTCGGAGCGAATCCGCATCGGTACGGACCTCAAACCTAGTTCCAAGGATTTTGGCCGTTCCAATCTCGGTGTGGACAAAAAACGGAGTTGTGGTATCAGAGGCGATCGCGAAAAAACCGATCCCGTGGAGGTTTGCCCGCCGTTCTTCCCCATTCTGAAAGTCCAGGCGGCTTCCGGGTCCTAGCCTCACGACGCTTCCGTCCTCGAGCGCAACCGTCTTGTACTCAGTGGACCCAGTGGAAACGGTTAAATCAGGTCCCCGGCCGAGCAGGGCCGACACACACAGAATCAACGTCGCCGCAGTCGCCGCACATGCCGGTGCCAGCCACCGCCGCCTATCCGCTCGGTTCCTTTGTCGCCCTTTGAGCGGGATTGCCCGTTGCCGCCTCCGGTTTCCTGCTGCAACAACCTCTGCCACTGGCGGAGGGACCGTCACCGGATCCTGTGACGCGTGGAGCAGCAACGCATTCCAGGCACAAGCGTACTCCTGAAAGACTCGTTCGTTCTCGGGTGACTCGTTTCGCCAATCCACGAGCGCCCGCTCGTCATCTGCGTTCGCTTCGCCACTCAGCACCAAGAGGATCAGATCTCTCATAATTGGGGTCTCCCTCCTATCTCATCCGGGAAACGCGCGGGGAACCCGTTTCGTACCAAATGCCGATGCCACCAGTATGTGCGGCATATGCGGGATGTGCGGGATGAGCCTCAGTCGGGGAGCAGATGTGAAGTTGTGCAAGTGGGCTGAGCCTGGGGGACAGGCGGCGCATTGGTAGTGTTGCCCACCCGTATCCGTATCAGGGTGAGAGATGGTCAAATCGGAATCGAGGTGTTGATCAGATGTTGGCTCATCCAGATGCGGATTTGGTCAAACGAATGGGAACCGGTGACACGGGTGCACTTGCCATACTTCTCGAGCGTTATTGGGCGTCGCTGGTGCGCTACGCGACCAGTTTACTGGGGAGCCAAGACGAAGCCGAAGACGTGGCGATGGAGACATTCGAACGGCTGTGGGAACGTCGCGATGTGTGGCAGGTCAACGACTCGGTGCTGCCCCTCCTCTTGCGAATCACCCGGAATATGAGCCTGGACTCATTGAGACGTAGCTCCACTCGTATGCGGGTAACCGAAAACCTCCCCGATCCTCCGTCGCTACCTACTCCGAGCGACACGACGGAAGCTGATGAGATCAAGACACTTGTCTCCCGCGCCCTGGCAGGTCTCCCAGATCGTCGCCGCGAGGCTCTGATGCTGGCTCGGATACACGGAATGTCTCGCAGGGAGGTCGCCGAGGTAATGGGCCTCGCTCCTCAAACGGTTGCGAATCACCTCAATCTCGCAATGGACGATGTTCGGAGAATCCTTGCGCCCTGCTTTCGCGATTCGATCAACGATTCGACCATTGAGGACTCCAGTTCGGCCGAAAGAACAAAGCCCCACGCCGATGTTCGAGCCCGATCGGCATGACAGAAGCTGGTAGAAATATCCAGACCTGCCCCTGTCATCCCCTACAACCACAACGCACGGGCAGCTAGAAATCGTCAGGCTGCTCAACTACTCAGCCGCAGGAGAACGCATCATGAGATGTATTGCTGGCTCGACGGCAGTTACGACAGTGGTATTGGTTCTTGTTGCGGCCGTTGCTCAAGTCACTCATGCGCAGGAAAGTGGCACCACGATCACGGGACACGTGTTGAGTTCTGCCGACAGCCAACCGGTTTTCGGCGCACGTATTCAGGTAGAGGGCAGGCTTGGCGAAGTGCGGACCGACCAGGTAGGCAGGTTCGAACTCGCGCTGCCTCCGGGCTCGTACGACTTGACATTCAGAGCGTTGGCATACGCGCCCAGTTCTCTCGAGGATGTCCGCGCAGCAGCCAACCACATCGAGCATGTGACCGTTCTCTTGAGGCCGGCTCCGCTCAGGCTCAGCGAAATCGTCGTGACCCCGAGCACCTACGGCATACTCGATGCCCAGGTTGTCGCCATCCCTCAATCGCGAACACTGGAGGAGATGAGCACATACCCGCATTTCGGTGAAGACCTCTACCGGTCGGTGAACCGCCTGCCTGGGCTCGCGACACATGACATCAAGGCCAAGCTTCACGTTCGCGGAAGTCCCGACGATCAGGTGTTGTACGTGCTGGACGGCCTAGAACTATACGAACCGTTTCACCTCAAGGACGTGGATGGCGCCTTGAGCATAATCGACGTCGAATCGGTGAGCGACGTGCAGCTCGCCACCGGTGGTTTCACCGCTGAATATGGAGACAAACTGGCGGGCGTTTTCACAATGCAAACGACCACTCCCCCGCCCGACCGTATGAAGACGACGCTCGGCTTGAGTTTCATGAACGCGACGGTGAAAAACGAGGGATCGTTTGCAGGCGGAAGAGGAACGTGGTTAGCGTCGGCTCGCCGAGGCTACCTGGACCTCCTGCTGAAAATCATGGAGGATAGCAGCACGATCTCGCCCACCTACTATGACGTCTTCACGAAGCTACAATACCAACTCAGTCCGACTCACCTCATTTCCTCGCACTTTCTCCACGCCGGTGACAGGTGGACGGGCCGGGACGACGACGACTGGACTGAGACGGAAAGCAAATGGAGTAGCACATATGCGTGGGTCAATTGGAACGCAGATTTCAGCAATTCACTTTCAGTAACCACTACCCTGTCCACTGGCCGCTTGAGCAGAAGGAGAGATGCGCTGGACTTCTTCGGCAACCAGTCAGAGGAACGAGTCAGGCAGGAATTCGAAGTGGACGATCGGAGCTCCTTCGAATTCGTGGGGTTAAAGCAGAACTGGACTTACCTGGCATCAGAACGGCTTCTGTTCAGATGGGGATTCGACTTGAAGAAGGGCAAAGCAAACTACGACTATTTCCGTTGGCTAACGACCGCCGTTCCAAACATGACCGATGCTGTCGGGCCGAACTACTGGTTCGTAACAGACACGGCGACAATCGTGCGGCGGCCGGGGGGACATGAGGCGAGTTTCTATATCTCTAACCGGATCCGCCTGGCCGACCCTCTCACGGCCGAATTCGGTTTGCGCTACGACTACTTCTCTCACACCGACGACCATACACTTGGGCCGCGCCTGAACTTCGCATATCAAGCAACGCCAACCACTACCCTGCGCGGCGCATGGGGGTTGTACTATCAGTCGCACGGTTTGCAGGAGCTGTTTGTGGCCGACTCAGATCCCAGGTTCTATCCGACTCAACGAGCCGAGCACCGGATACTCGGCGTCGAGCATGGCCTGCCACATGGTATCCACGTCCGTATCGAAGCGTATGAACGGCGCACTCCGGACCCCCGTGTCGAATACCGTACTCCCATACCCGAACTCGAACAGGTTCCCGAAGAGAGCATGGATGAACGTCTACGACTTGAACCTGCACAGAGTCTGGCCCGCGGGATCGAGCTGCTCGTGAGGCGAGATATCGGGCAACACGTAGCTTGGAACGTGAGCTACGCATTGGCAATCGCAGAAGATGAGATCGACGGTGAATGGATTCCGCGCCCGTTCGACCAGCGGCACACGTTTCGGGCAGAGCTGCTGTTCCGACCCACACCCAACTGGTCCCTGAGCTGGGCATTCCAATACCACTCGGGATGGCCGATGACCGTCTACAACTACAACACGTTCACACTTGCGAACGGGGGAACTGCGATCGGAAGAGATTACGGTCCTCTGAACGCCGAACGCCTGCCTGCTTACGTGAGGATGGACACTCGGGTTGCCAGGCACTTCGATCTCGGGAGAGGACGGCTCTCAATATTCCTGGACATTTTCAATGCCTTCGACCGGACAAATCCAGAGTCGCTCGATTACGAGGCATACTTCACAAACGGTCGCCTGTTGGTTGACGAGACGTACTCTCCGATGCTTCCCATGTTGCCCACCTTCGGCATTCGTTGGGAATTCTGACGTTGAAACCTTTCTACACTTGGGGGCGTCAAGAATGATAGATCTGAATTGAGAGGGACTTCATGACAATCATCCGGAGTCTTTTCCGAGTTGCATTTCTGCTTGCTTCAATGATGTTGACAATCTCGGCCATTGCTGCGGCACAAAACCGCCAAGGCCTCCGCACACTCGAGCGACCCGTTGCGAACCCTGTCAAGTTGTCTCCCGGTTTCGCACGCGCAATCGAACGTGGCACGCGGACAATGCAGGGTATCGCCGGACCCAACTACTGGCAGCAGTCGGCGCACTACACGATTTCCGCAAGACTGGACGTCGCGGAAAAGAAACTCACGGGAACCACTCGAATCTCGTACCGGAACGAATCTCCCGACACACTCAGCCGGCTCGTGGTACAACTGCTCCAAAATTTCCACCGAGATGACGTTCCTCGCATCCGGCCGGCCGAGATAACTGGTGGATACACGTTCTCACGTGTCCTCGTGGAAGGTCAGGAATACGAGGAACTCCCGTTCCTGCGCGGCCCCGGATATGTGACCAACCAGACAAACATGTTTTTCAACCCGCCCGATCCGGTAGCACCAGGAGACTCAATAGTTCTAGACCTGGATTGGAGTCTTACGATCCCACAAGCCGGTGTCGGTGGACGCATGGGCTGGAGTGAAGACAACCTCTTTTATCTGGCTTACTGGTATCCACAGATGGCAGTGTACGACGACGTGGTTGGTTGGCAAACCGACGCATTCTTGGGCCAGGCCGAGTTCTATCAAGGATTCGCTACGTATGACATCACTCTCGACGTGCCGGAGGGTTGGTTGGTGCAGGGTACCGGAGAGCTGCAAAACGAGAACGCGGTACTGGCCGACCGTATTGTCGAGCGACTGCGCGTCGCGGAAACAAGTGACACGGTTGTTCACGTCATTGCCCAGGCCGACATAGAGGAGGGTTTCACCCGTGAGAGCCCGAACGGGAGACTGCAGTGGCGTTTCGCCGCAGATTCCGTCCGCGACGTAGCATACTCAATCACGAGCGCTTCTCTGTGGGATGTCACGCGTACGGCAGTAGGAGATCGTAACGGAGATGGCTCGCCAGAGTATTCTCGCGCCGAAGCGATCTTCCGTCCCCAGTATGAACTGTGGCACGAAGGTGCACGGTATGCTCAACACGCAATCGCATTTCACTCACGGCACACGGGCGTGTCTTACCCTTACAGTCATGCGACCGCCGTGGAGGGAGCGGGGATCATCGGCGGCGGTATGGAAGAGCCGATGATGACCGTAATAGGTGGCTACGATGGGGCAAGCGACAGAGCGCTCTACGGAGTCATCAACCACGAGTTGGCGCACAACTGGGTGCCAATGATCGTCAATACCGACGAGCGTCGACGCGGTTGGATGGACGAAGGCACAACCGACTTCAATGACGCCAATGCTTCGGCAGACATGTACTCCGACTACGATGGCAAGCCTGGTGAGTTCTCCAGTTACATCAACCTGGCTCGTACCGGTCACGAAGGCGCATTGATGCGCTACTCCGACCACTTGGATTCGCCTGGACACTACGGAGTCCACGCCTATACCAAGCCAGGCTCACTGCTGTTCACTCTTAGAAGTATGCTAGGCGAAGATGTTTTTTACAGAGCATATCAAGGCTACTTGCGGACGTGGGCCTTCAAGCAGCCTAAGCCTTGGGATTTCTTCAATTACTTCAACGAGTCCACAGGCCAGAATCTCGACTGGTTTTGGCAGACATGGTACTACGAAACCTGGACCCTCGACCAGACGATCGAGAGCGTGACACCTGGAAGTGGTGGGACTGAAATAGTAATACACGATGCAGGCGATGCACCGATGCCCACCAAGTTGACCGTAACGCTCGCGAGTGGCGAAACCGTTGACCGAGAAATCCCTGTCACACACTGGTTGAGTGGGACTCGGACAGCATCGGTAACCGTGCCCGCCGGGCAGGAAGTGGTACAAGTCGAAATAGACCCTGACATAGACTTCCCCGATATCCGACGGTGGAACAACTTCTGGTCTCTCGAGGCGGAATCGCTGCCTGAGACATTGCCGCGCTCCGTTCGCAACAGTCTGGTGCGTTATCGCACGGCGATCGCACAACGTGGATACCAGACAGACGGTGTGTTATTGAGTGGTTCTGTGGGGCGTGGCGCGACCGACGTCAACACGTTGAGCCTCGAAGGCGGTGTGGAATACGCCATTATCGCTGTCTGTGACGAAGAGTGCACTGACATCGACCTGAGAATCACGGACGCTGCCGACTCCGTTCTTGCAGAGGACATCAATCCCGACGACAACCCGATCGTCGAGTTCACTGCTCCTATGACAGGCAGCTACGACCTCGACATGATCATGTTTTCGTGCCGCGCGAGCAGTTGCGTGTGGGGAGGCGAGGTATTGAGGAAGAGGTAGGGTTGGACCGCAGAGGGACGCGGAGGTAATCGGATCGTTCCATACTGCCGACCACACACAATAAACAGGCCGCTCAGTAGCCTAGACTGCATGAGCGGCCTACTTTCATCTGATCACAAGAGGCAACTAGTGTAAAGTCTGCGATTTGGCATTGAGAGTTTGGGAGTTCTAACATGGCATCACTGAAGCTCGAGTTTGAAAAGGGTGGCACCCTTGTCGCTCGTTTGCTCGAAGACGAGGCGCCGAAGACGTGCACAGCGATCAAGAGTCGCCTGCCCTTCGAGTATTTGTTCCAACAGAGCATCGTATCCGGCCAGGCTATGGTTGCGATACCACCAGACCTGACGGTCGAGAAGGAAAACCAACGCGTCGCGGGGATCCCACCTGGTGCATTGAGCTTCTTGGTCGCAGAGGAACACACGCACGTTCCCGACGAGATCTACATCGCGTACGGAGTGTTCATCTCCAGAGGGCTGTTCATCGACGCAAAACAGCCGGTGAACGTGTTCGCGCAGATCGACGATGGGCTCGACGAGTTGAAGGAGATCGGAGCGCGGATCATTAGGCACGGTGCTGAGATGGTCAAGTTCAGTCTCGTGGGATGATCTGACGCGGAATGGAACAACGATTGGAGATTTGTGATCTGTGATTTGTGATTTGCGATCAGGCTGAACGAATGTCGGGCTCGGTGAGCAAATCAAGAATCTCAAATCACAAATCTAAGATCTCAAATCGCTGTTTCCCCTAGGTGATCAGTTCCGACTCCAACACATCTTCCCTGATCTGCCCATTCACCAAACTCACGTAGTAAACCTTGGCCCCTTCACGTGTATGGACCACGCGTTTGACTTCGTTGTCCTCGAAATAGATGCCGGCGTTGTTGTCGCAAGCGTATCCAGGTTTCATCTCCCCGGTACTGATTAGGCGGTGATAGGTAGGCCGCCGCTCTCCTTCCCCATCGTAGTGAGGCGAGTGGCTTCCACGAATCAAGCCGAGGCATTTGACGATAGTGAGTTCTTTGGGCCGAGAGTCTGTCGTACCTTCTTCGAACCAGCACAAGGACCCGGCGCTGGCTCCACCCAACACGATCCCGCGATTCCATGCTTCCCTCAGTACCTCATCGATCCCCTGCGCATGCCATATCGCCTGTTGATTGAGCGTGTTACCGCCTGACGCAACAATGCCGTCTACGGACAGCAACACCTCTTCCCAGGTCTGATCCATTCTATAGCTACTGATGAAAGCGTGCTGGACCGACGGAATCACGTCGAGCGGAGCGCAGTTCTCGAACCAACGAATGGAGCTGGACTCCCAGTTCGAGGCTGCGGTCGGCAAGTAGAGGAGTCTGGGTTTCTCCTTCCCGGTCAGCTGCGCGAGGTAACGTATGAATGTCGTGCCGAACCCGCCACCAGCGATTAGAACCTTGCGTGTTGTCGACTGCGGCTTTGGCCCTTTGACTGCAGACGACGCCGACAGGTGTCCCGTTCCCAACCCAACCGTTCCCAGCGCTGACGATACAACGAATTCTCTTCTTTTCATGACTGACCATCCTCCGATTGGATAGTTCGACCTATCTCTGAAATAGACGAGGGGCAGATCCCTGAGAACCTGCCCCTCTACACCCCTGCACCCCTGCATCACACGCAGTGGTCTCAGCTTCGCTATGCTGATTCCTAGAAGTACGACACCACCGGTGTGTCTGTCATCGTCTGCAACCCCGGCTGACACCGCAGCACCTGTTTGCAGGCATTGATCGCGATGGCGCATGTACCGACGTCACCATTCACACCACCTTTGATGCTCGAAACGATCTTGGGTTCACCAAAAATCTCGATCTTGTCTTCAGGATTCGGCTCGCCGATTGCGGCGCGGAAGACAAGCGTGATCTTCTCCTCACCGTCGCTGAAGCCGCGGCCGATCTGCTGAACGCCGCGAGCCATGCCGCGCTTGATCCTCATGGACCTGGTGCGTATGTCCTTCTTGGCGACCACGGGGCTCAACTCATCCACAGTCTTCTCGAGCTTCCAACCCATGCGGTCAGCGATCATGTGGACCGACTCGGTGAGTCCAACGTGCCGCAGCGTGCCGGTCTTCCGCTTGGCTTCAAACTCCTTCAAGGTTAGTCCAGCACCGATCTTCTTCTGGAATGGAACACGACGATATTTGGCATCCTGGACTCGGGAGACCTTGACCTTTTCCACGTTTTGGCTGAGAGCAGTCATTGTAGTTGGCAAGAAGTCCATCAGGAATCCGGGATTTATGCCGGTACCAAGCACGGCAACCTTCTTCTTCTTGGCATACTTGTCGATCCGGTTCGCCCAACGCGGAGCGGCCTTCCACGGGAACGACAGCTCTTCACACGTGCTCACGACGTGCAGTCCCTTGCCCGCGTATTCCTCGATCTGCTTCGTGATGCGGGGCATGTCCGACACGGTTGTGAGCAACGCGACCTCGGGCTTTGCTGTCTCCGGCAGGTCCTTGAGGCTGCCGACGATTTTCATCGGTGATTTCTTCTCGAGCCCGCACACGTCCGATACACGCTTTCCGATCAGCTCGGGATCGGTGTCAATTGCTCCAACCAGCTGCACTTTCTTGTTCCCGCGCTCCTTCATGAACTGGATTGTCTTCCGACCCAGTGGGCCCATCCCAACCAGTACTACTCTTATGGCTGCCATTAGAATCTCCTCTATTATCGACGATGAGTGTCACCGATTTGCGCTCGATGACAATAACAAGCAACTGCTGAAACGGAAGTCCCAGCAGTTAACCAATCGCCGCAACAATCTTCTGAATCAGCGTGTCGGCGAATTGTGGCTCAACTTCGAGTTGCCTGTTCTAGTTTCCCTCCCGGACTACAACCAGATCCAAAGTCGAAATCACGAAACTGTGGTTGATATTTATGCGATGCGCGAGAAATCCCTTGCAGGTTTGTGTGATTGTGCGGGGACCTCGTCAATTCCTCAGCACTAGGTCCGCCAGCACCGGCCGGTGAACCGAAGCCACAGGCTCGTCCAAAACGTCATCCATGCCCTCGCCGTGGTGGATATTGTAAGCAATGACATGGATGGTGTCGGGAGGTATTGCCTAGGCATCTGAGCGTTGGCGGCCACACCCAGCAAGAGTAAGGAGTAGGGCAGCACCCGTCGCCAATATCAGACTAGGGAGCGCCATCGCATCTTTGAGCATGAGATTCACCAAGATCACGCGTATGGCATCGGGGGCACCTTGCCCAGCAACCTCGCGTACACGGACAGCGCTCCCCGATGGTGAGCCGTATGGTCGGTTATTGCGCTGACGATCGAACAACGAGGCGCTCCCTCCATGATCTGCTTGTCCGGTATCGGCTCGCACAGCACCTGATCCGACGCCTCACCGATCGTTTTTGCCACTGCCTCGAAGGCCTCATTTAGCTGAGCTTTGGCCGTTGCCAGCGAGGTGACTTCCCTGTTGCGCTTCTCCGCAGACTCGAAGTCCATATCCCAGCCTTTACCGAATGCGCCTTCGATGAACCAGTGTACCGTTTCAGCAACGTGTGCAACGTGGTTCGCGACGGTGAAAAGCTCTGGCTTCGCAGCAAAGCCGGAGTCGTCCTCGCTGAACGCAGAGATGGTCGTGTTGAAGAACTTCTGGGTCATCTGCAGTTCTTGGAGGTAACCTTGGGCTATAGACATTGTTGAATCCCTCTCGAAGAATATTCGGTATTTATTCGGGAAAATAGAGTTGGTGAGCAGTCCTGTCAACGCCGCTAGAATACGCCTCCGGAGGGACCTTGCCACGGCAGCTCGATGCCCAAACGCTCGAGTTTTCCGGCAAACTCGTTCGCCTCGATATTCACCTTCCAAGATCCATCCTGCTGCTGCTTCAGCCAGCCCTGCTCTACCATCCAGCCAACCGCTTCTTCCTGACTTCCGGAATAGAGTTGGCTCAGAAGCTCCACCTCCATTCTCGAGAGTCCCATGGAATCCATGCTATAGTCGAGGAACGCCTGCCACGCGAACGGCACCCACCTGGCCACGATCTGATGCCCGATGACGTTTGCATACTCCCGGATCTCGTATTGAGCATGAGATTCCATCCTCAGTGCGAGGAAATGCAGCAGGTTGTGCAAGTCGATCTTCCAGTAAGCTTCGGTGTACGTCGAGAGGGGTAGGTCCTTTCTCGCCTGCTCTCGCGCTACTCCTGCTTCCAGACGTTCTTGGTATACCTCACGACTCAATGCTTGGAACTCTGCCTCGCGCTG
>CAYTDU010000031.1:0-16921 GCA_964436395.1 uncultured Gemmatimonadaceae bacterium
TTTATTCTTTGCATGCCTTTTGAAACGAAGTTTCTTTAAATGCTATACATTTTCGTAGCACGAGGACTATACAATTGCCCAGATCGATGACTGGCTACGGCCTGGCAAGCGGTTCCGCAAATGGCGGCAAGGTCCAGGTCGAAATTAAAACGGTGAACCACCGTCACTTCTCAGCGAACGTCAAGTTGGCCACGCCCCTCCAGTCGATGGAAGGAGAGGTGCGCAGAGCGGCCAACGAAACGATACATCGGGGACATGTGACGATTTCTGCTCGGTGGCTAGAGGAACCTGAGCGCCCGGGCACGCCCAGAGTCAACATCGGGAGAGCGAAGGCCGTTGTGGATGCGCTGCGTGAATTGCAGGCCGAGCTGGACTTGCCAGGAGAGATCGATCTGTCGTTCGTGGCGCGACAACCTGAAGTGTTGACGATTGTGGTTGAGGAAACACCGGAGCTGGACGAAAGGGCGTTCGCCGGCATTGTCGCGATGGCCTTGGACGTGGTTGTGGAGACGAGGGAGAGGGAAGGCGCCTCTCTTGCCAACGAATTGAATGTACAGCTCGAGAACTTGACGAGCCTATTGGAAACCGTCGAAACACGAGCGCCGCAGCGTTTGACAGCTGAACGAGATCGACTTCGCACATCGGTCGGCGAGCTGCTCGAGGGACGCCAGATCGATGAAGATCGTCTGAGCCTCGAGATAGCGCTGTTGGCCGACAAGCTAGACGTCAGTGAGGAAATGGTCCGTCTCAAGACGCATATCGATGCCTGTCGCGAGGTGCTCAAGAAAGACGGTCCCATAGGACGCGAGTTGGCGTTTCTGGGCCAGGAGATGCTGCGCGAAACCAACACAATCGGTTCAAAGGCCAACGATGCGAGCATCGTGCAGGCAGTGATCGACATGAAGTGCGTGCTCGAGAAATATCGAGAACAGGTGGAGAATATCGAATGAAGCCATTCATACTGGTACTGTCTTCACCATCCGGCGGTGGCAAGACCACGATTGCGCGCGCATTGCTCTCGGCCAGGGAAAATCTCGGGTTTAGTACGTCGGCAACCACCCGTGAACCTAGGCCGGGGGAGAAGGACGGAGTCGACTACCATTTCATGGATGTAGACGAGTTCGTGAAGCGCCGCGAACGCGGAGAGTTCTTAGAGTGGGCCGAATACTCAGGCAACCTGTACGGCACATTGGAGGCCGAGGTCGACAGGGTTCTTGGCGAGGGCAGCCACGCTGTCCTAGACATTGAGATCGAGGGTGCAAAACAGGTGCGCGAGCGCCGCTCCGATGTCGTGAGTATCTTTGTCCTTCCACCGTCCGCCGACAAGCTCGTGGAGCGGCTCGTTGGTCGTGACAAAGGCACTGCCGATGCAAAGGTTCTGGCGCGTATCAAGAGGGCTCAGGAGGAAGTCAGGGAAGCTGCAGAATATGACTATGTGGTGGTGAACGACGAACGTACTCAGGCAGTATCCGAAGTTGCGGCGATCATTGATTCGGAGTCTCGCAGGCCTAGCCGAGTGGTGGATCTAGACGACAGCCTGGCAGAGCTGGAACGTGGGTTGGGTGCGATAATTGAGCGAATGGAGCAGTAGGGAGCGATAGATGCAGATCATCACACCGATTGACGTAGCAGAAAAGGCAGGGAACAAGTACCTGGGGGTTTTGGTAGCCGCAAAGTTCACGCGGTACGTGAACGATTTCCCGAGGGACCGGTCCATACCGCTAAAGAAGAAGTTGACTACACAGGCCCTGGAGGAACTCGCTTCCGGTGAGTTGACATATCGCCTCGTACGTCGGAGACGTCAAGAAACGTGATTGCCAACCGGCGCGTCCTCGTAGGCGTGTCGGGCGGAATTGCAATCTACAAGACCTGTAGCGTCGTCCGACAACTGACCGAGGCGGGCGCGGCGGTTGATACGGTGATGACGGCCTCCGCGGCCGAATTCGTACGGCCGGTTACCTTCGAAGCCCTTTCCAAACGTCCCGTACTCACATCCCTGTGGGAGCGGGGACAGGCTCTATCCCACATTCACCTCGGGCAGGATTGTGAACTGATCCTCCTTGCCCCGGCCACGGCCAACTTGCTGGCCAAAGCAGCGAATGGAATAGCCGATGATCTCCTGACAGCTATTCTACTCGCGTCAGAAGCTCCCGTGCTAGCCGCACCAGCCATGAACGACAGAATGTGGGCCCACGAAGCGACCCAGGAGAACTTTGTCAGGCTGGCGGAGAGAGGCTGGCAGTTCATCGGCCCGGCAGTTGGAGGCCTTGCCGAAGGACCTAGCAGCAAACCAGGAAGGATGGTCGAGCCGGAGGAGATAGTAGCTCAGGCGGTCCGAATGCTCCGCGCACCGACCAGCAAATTGAATGGAAAAAGAGTGTTGGTTACTGCCGGGCCAACCAGGGAAAAGATCGATCCGGTTCGGACGATCTCAAATCCCTCGAGCGGCCTGATGGGTTACGCGATCGCCGAGGCGGCATACTCGAGAGGAGCCGATGTACTCTTGGTGGCAGGCCCGACACAACTGGCAACGCCATATGGAGTCGATTTGCTTCGTGTAGAGACGACCGACGAGTTGGAAGTAGCCGTCGGGAACAACTTGGGCGACTCGGCTGCGCTCGTGATGGCGGCTGCACCCGCAGACTACCGGCCGTGTGCAACCAGCGAGAAGAAACTCCCCAGAACCGATGGTTCTCTGAAGATTGAGCTGGAACCCACCAGAGACGTTTTGACGGCAACCGCGGACAAGAGACGCAAAGGTACGGTGGCTGTCGGGTTTGCGCTCGAGTCCGAGGACGGGGTGAATCGAGCTAAAACCAAGCTGGTGCAAAAGCAGCTCGACCTGATTGTGTTGAATATGGCGCGCGAACCGGGCTCCGGCTTTGAGACAGCAACCAACCGTGTCACATTGATATCGAAGGACGACGTTCGAGAGTTGCCTCAGCTCCCGAAGCGTGAGGTGGCTGAGTTCCTATTGGATCGAGTTGAGGCGCTGTTGTGAGCGAGGCGCGGGAGTTGTTGAGGAAGTATTTGGAGCAGCGCAACGAGCTCGGTGAGGGGGCGGTGGTGTTGGATGAGTTGGAGAAGAGAGTCGAGGACGGGGACGAGAAGGAGCAGGGGAAGGTGAGTGAGGATGCCGCAAATGCAGCGTATGCCGCCAATGTCGCACGGGCTGCCTCTCCCTCTCCTCCATCTACCCCAACTCCTCCGAGCGTGAGTGGTGGAGAAGTCGCTCGTCCCCAAGCAGGCATAACGATTCAGCCCCCATCCACCGATCTCTTCACCGACGGCAGCGATACGGTGTGGAACAGCCTCGAAGAAATTGCCGCGGCGGTCAACGACTGCGAGAAGTGCCGGCTTTGCGAGGCAAGAAAGAACGCGGTTCCGGGCGAAGGCCCAGATGCCGCTCGCGTCGTTGTGGTTGGCGAGGGACCCGGTGCTCGAGAGGACGAGACCGGACGTCCGTTCGTGGGAAGGGCAGGTGAGCTGCTTACGGACATTCTCAAGGCGATCGACCTCGAGCGCGAATCAGTCTTCATCTGCAACATCGTGAAATGCCGTCCACCATCGAACAGGACACCACATCAGGACGAGATAGACGCTTGCGTTCCCTACTTGTATCGGCAACTTGAAATTGTCCGCCCCGATGTCATACTTGCGATGGGTGGCACGGCGGTATCGACGCTGCTCGAGCGCAAACAGTCTCTCGGCTCGTTCAGGGGCAAGGTACACTCGTTTCGTGGAATGCAGCTGGTTGCGACCTACCACCCGGCAGCATTGCTGAGGAATCCGAACTGGAAGAGGCCTACTTGGGATGACGTCCGCATTGCCCGTCGACTCCTCGACTAATAGCAAAGACTCACTGCCGACTCGGCAGGCTCCGTGGAGTCCCGAAGCGGAGCAGGCGGTGATCGGTGCAATGCTGCTCGACGCGGATGCCGTTCTGAAGGCTGTGGAGCTGCTGGACGATGGTGCGTTCTACAAGGAAGCGCACCGGCGCCTGTTCCGTGCCATGGTGCGACTGGCCGAACGCGGCGATGTGGTGGATCCACTCACCCTCAGAGATGACCTCGAGCGAAGCGGCGATCTTGATGCTGCAGGAGGCACCGACTACATAGCCGAGTTGATCGATGCAGTGCCGACAGCGGCAAACGTCGAGTACCATTGCCGGATCGTCAGGGACAAGGCGCTGCTCCGTCGGCTGATCGATGTTGGGACGAGTATCGTGCAGCGAGCGTACGAAGGACGGGACGATGTGGGGGCGTATCTCGACCAGGCTGAGCAACAGATCTTCGAAGTGTCTCAGCAGCGCGGTACGCAAGAGGTAGTCCGGATCAAAGAGCTGATGTGGCAGACGATGGAGCGCATAGAAGCGCGCCACCAGGGAGATGAATCGGTACAAGGGGTTGGCACGGGCTTCGTAGATTTGGACAACAAGACAAATGGCTTTCAGGGCAGTGATCTCATCATTGTCGCTGCGCGACCATCCATGGGTAAAACGTCGTTCTGTCTCAACGTTGCTGCGAACGCCGCGCTCGAGAGCAAGGTGCCGACGGCGATTTTCTCGCTGGAGATGTCGCGTGACCAGGTCGTGGAGCGCCTACTTGCCGCAGAGAGCTTCGTGGATTTGCACAGGTTGCGAAGTGGGAAACTGAGAGACGATGACTTTCCAAAGATGTCACGCGCGGCCGGACTGCTCGGAACCGCTCCCATCTGGGTGGACGACACTCCGGCCCTGACACTGCTAGAGATGAGGTCCAAAGCGCGCCGCATGAAGGCGGAGCACGACATTGGGTTGGTGATTGTCGATTACATGCAGTTGATAAGGGGCGGACGCCACGACAGCAGGCAGGAGGAGATCAGCTTCATTTCTCGATCGCTCAAGGCCCTCGCTCGCGAGCTTCTCACGCCGGTGGTGGCACTCTCGCAGCTTTCTCGTGCTCCGGAGCAGCGGGGCGGCGACCGGCGGCCGATGCTTTCGGATTTGCGCGATTCGGGTGCCATCGAACAAGATGCCGACTTGGTGATGTTCATATATCGAGCTGAGATGTACAAGAACGTGCTGGACTCGGATGACAATACCGACGAAGGTGCGGCTGAACTCATTCTCGCAAAACACCGCAACGGTCCTACCGGCACAATCAAACTAGCGTTCCACAAACAATACGCCCGCTTCGACAGCTACACTGAGCGTACGGCGGACGAGGCAGATGCCCCGTAAGATTCGCTCGGTATTCAGGTGCACAGAGTGTGGCTTCGAGCATCCGAAATGGGCCGGGCGCTGCGACTCCTGTGGTGCGTGGAATTCTCTTGTAGAGGAGTTGGCTTCATCGTCGCGTAGGTTGAGTCCTGCCACACTCACTTCTAGTAACGATGCCGAACCCGTTCGATTGGCCGACATCGACCAAAGCGCAGCGCCAAGAGTCCGCAGTGGACTGACCGAATTCGACTACGTGTTGGGCGGTGGCATCGTGCAAGGGTCGGTGACAATAGTGGGGGGTGAACCCGGCATAGGTAAGTCGACGCTCCTGCTGCAGTGCGCTGCCTTGTTGGAAAAACAAGATGTTCCCGTGTTGTATGTGTCTGGTGAGGAGTCTGCCGAACAGACGCGGTTGCGGGCAGATCGAATCGGAGAAGAGGCGGGCCTGGTGCGCTTGCTGCCTGAGGTGAGAGTCGAATCGATAATCGCTCGCGCCGAGCTCTTGGGCGCGAAAGTGGTGATTGTCGACTCGATTCAGACCACTCACTCCGAAGACCTGGAAGGCGCACCGGGCAACGTCGGGCAGGTTCGCGAGTGTGCCGCGAAATTGATGCGGTTCGCGAAGGGGTCCGGCGCTGCAGTCTTTCTCGTTGGGCACGTCACGCGTGGTGGCGTGATCGCGGGACCCAAGACGTTGGAGCACGTTGTGGACACGGTGCTCTATTTCGAGGGCGAACCCAACAACGATTTTCGGATCTTGCGCGCCGTGAAGAATCGTTTTGGCTCGGTAGACGAAGTCGGCATCTTCGAAATGACGGCGCAAGGTCTCAGACCTGTCGCCAATCCATCAGCAGCCTTCCTATCGGGACGGAATCCAGAATCGACTGGATCGGCGGTCACCGCGCTCCTCGAGGGCACTAGGCCCGTTTTGGTGGAGATTCAGGCGCTGGCCTCCCGTACGGCCTACGGGACACCGCAGCGAGTGGCGACAGGACTCGACCATCGTCGTCTCGCGGTGCTGCTTGCAGTATTGGAGCGTCGTGCCGGCCTTCCTTTCAACGATCTAGACGTGTTCGTGAACGTCACAGGTGGTGTGCGACTCATCGAACCGGCATCGGACCTGGCGGTTGTTGCGGCACTCTGGTCTTCGGTTCAAAATGCGCCGCTGCCTGCTGACGTGATATTCCTGGGAGAAGTGGGGTTGGGGGGAGAGGTGAGGCCGGTCTCGTCGGTCGAGCGACGCCTCACTGAGGCTCAACGTCAGGGCTTTAGTCGTGGATTCATATCGGCCCGCACGCGTGCACTGTCAGGTGTTCAGTCGGTGCCCATCGAGCATTTGGGAGACCTCGTACGTGCACTCGCCGCCTGACGTTGGAGTTTTAATTGCCGCTGCCGGAAAGGGTATCCGCGTAGGCGGCGCCGAGCCAAAGCAGTTCCGGCTAATCGCAGGAGTCCCCATGTTGCTCCGCGCGATGCGGCCGTTTATAGAGCACCCACGCGTGGCTCAGTTAGTGATTGCCCTGCCCGCATCGGCAGCAGCAGATCCGCCCAATTGGCTCTTGGATGACATTGACGAGCGGATTCAGCTCGTTGTCGGTGGTGAGTCACGGGCCGAGTCGGTGCAAGCGGCGCTCGAGGCGCTCGATCCGAGCTGCGGAATCGTGCTGGTCCACGACGCCGCCCGCCCGTTTGTCTCGAACGAGACCATTGATGCGGTCATCACGGTGGCGGCGCGTTTAGGTGCTCTACCGGCTGTCCCCGTTGCCGACACCATCAAACGGGGCGACGAAACGACCAAGTTGGTATTGGAAACGATAGACCGGCACGGATTGTGGCGAGCGCAGACTCCGCAGGGATGCCCCAGGGAGATGTTGGAGAGGGCATTTGAGGCAGTCGGGCCCTCGAGGGTCCAGTATTACACCGACGAGTCGTCATTGCTCGAGGCAGCCGGCTTTCAGGTGAGACTCGTTCCGGATACGGCCGGCAACTTCAAAGTCACCACCGAAGATGACTTCGCATTTGCTGAAGCCATGCTGCGCCGATGACCTTGCTGCAATTCAAGTCTGAAGCCGAAGTAGAATTGGCGTTGCCGAAGGTAGCGGCTTTTCTCGAACGAGGTGGGGTGATAGCCTACCCCACGGAAACGGTGTACGGATTGGGTTGCAGGCTCAATGAGGACGACCTGGCAAGACTCAGCGTGCTGACTGATAGGCCAATTGGCAAGCCGTATTTGGTGCTCGTTGCCGGCGAGGCAATGATTGAAGATTGTGGATTGTCGTATACCGATGCTGCGTCGCGGCTGGCGGACCGGTTCTGGCCGGGCCCACTTACGCTCGTGCTGTCTGCTACGGATTCCGAACTGCCCAATTCACTCCGAGGCACCGGAGGAGGAATTGCCGTGCGTTGGTCTTCACACTCGAATACCAGCCGGCTGATCGAAGGTCTGGGGATACCGATCAGCTCTACGTCGGCTAATCGAACCGGCAACGAACCCCTGGCGGAAGTGCGCGCCATAGGTGCCGAGTTCTCGGGGGCTGTCGAGTCGGGGGAATTGATGTTGTTGGACGGCGGGAAGTTGGCAAGCTCTTCACCTTCAACGCTGGTTGATTGCACGGGTGCGGAGCCGAGGATTTTGAGAGAAGGTGCTATCCCAAGCGCACTCGTACGTGAGTACTTACAGGAGCAAGGTTACTGATGCATGTTCTAATGGTGTGCACGGGGAACATGTGCCGGAGTCCACTCGCAGAGGCCATTTTGCGCGCCGAGCTGGAGCAGTTGGGTGTGCGAGACGTGACGGTTTCCTCTGCTGGTACGGGAGCGTGGGAAGGACGGGCTGCTTCCGACGGGGCGTTACTAGTAGTGTTGGAGAACGACCTGGATATCTCCTCGCATCGGTCTCGCTACCTGTCGCGGGATCTAGTTGAACAGGCCGACGTAATCTTCACCATGTCCCGCAGCCACACAGAAAGGGTGAAAAAGTTGGGGGGCGACGGGAGAGTCCATTTGCTGGGTGAGTACGCCGGTTTTAAACGTTCAAAGGCTGAGGTCGCAGACCCATACGGAATGGCACTCGATGTTTACCGCCAAACGTTTGTGCGTTTGCGTGATCTTCTGAGGAAAGCGGCATTGCGCTTGGTTAGGGAAAGAGATGACGAGAATCTCGGCGACTAGTCGGCCGCTCGTACTGATTGGCAACCCGGTTTCGCACTCCCTGTCGCCAACGATGCACAACGCGGCAATAGCCGCTCTTGGGCTCGATGCGGTCTACGTGGCTCTACGAGTAGAGAAATCGGCCTTGCCCCACGTGCTCCGGGCTCTGGAGGCTCTGGGCTTAGCCGGCAACGTCACGGTGCCGCACAAGATTTCTGTTGCAGGCTTGCTGATTCGTGTCACCTCCTTGGCAAAGGAACTTGGCGCGGTCAACACATTTTGGCCCGAGGGTGGTAGGCTCGTGGGCGACAACACCGACGTTCGCGGTTTGATAGACGCGGTGACGCCCCTCGATCCGGAGGGACCTTGGCTGGTGAGCGGTACCGGCGGTGCGGCCCGCGCGGTAGCCGTGGCTGCACGAGAGTTAAACGTGCCGTTGCTCGTTCAGTCGCGCGAGAAAGATCGTGCTGGTGACTTTGCGGCGTGGGCGCGCAATATTGGGGCGGAATGTCGAATCGACGACGGGTCACGCGTCGGCACTGTACTCAACGCAACCCCCCTGGGGCTCAGGTCGACCGACGGAATGCCATTCGCGGAACAGAGGCTGGCCGGTTGCAAGGTGGCATTCGACCTGGTGTATGCCAAAGGCGGCACGGCGTGGTCACGCTTTTGTCGTGAACGCGGCATGAGGGCCGCGGACGGACGGGAAATGCTCGTATCGCAGGGCGTACACGCCTTTCACAGGTTTTTCCCAGGCGAGACGGCTCCGTCGGAGATTATGGCAGCCGCAGTAAGTCGAGAACTCTCTGCGTGATACAAGGGGTGTTCAAGGCGGTCGAACGTTTCTTGCTCCCCAACTGTTGCGTGGTGTGTTCGAGACCGGTCGGAGAGTCCGATCCGGATGCACTGGTTTGCGTGACTTGCCGCTCTCGGCTGCGCCCCATTCCAGCAGGATGCAAACGCTGCTCGCAGCCGCTACCACCTGTTGGACCGTGCCAGGTCTGTAAGGATTGGCCTGTGGGCTTCGCGCACGCGACCAGCGCAGTCTGGTTGGGTGAAGAGGCGAGAGAAATCGTACACCACCTGAAATACGAAGGATTCACGAGGCTCGCCGCAGTGGCTGCGGCGAGCATTGCTCAGCACGCTTCGCCGCCTCCAGTGGAGGCGACTTTGATTCCGATTCCGCTGGGTGTCAAACGTAGCTTTGAGCGGGGCTACAATCAGGCTGAAGAGATAGCGGTCGCCCTCAGGAAAATCTGGGCGATTCCGGTGGCGAAAGATGTGATTCGCCGCTTCCGGGAGACTGCTTCGCAGACCTCGCTCACACCGCAGGAGCGTGTGGAGAACGTGAACGCTGCATTCAGGGCGATTCATCCCGTCACAACGGCCACAAATGTTGCTATCTTGGTTGACGATGTATTCACGACGGGTGCGACGCTATCCGCGGCGGCATCGGCCCTGTTGGATGCAGGATGGCGGGAGGTCCATGCCGTCACGTTCGCGAGGGCACTGACCTTTGCGGTTCGAGTGGAGTCACAATGCTGAATCTCAGACTCCAACCAGGACAATTCAGAGCATCTACAACTTTCAGACGAACCCGAATGATCGGGTCGAGGTCAACATGACTACTAAGATTGGCATCAACGGATTTGGCCGGATCGGGAGGCTCGTTCTCCGAGCAATGGGGCAGAAATCGACTGACCTAGAGGTGGTCGCGGTAAACGACCTCACAGACAACGAGACTCTAGCTCATCTTTTCAAGTATGACTCGATACAAGGAACATTCCCGGGTCCGGTAGAATGCGGCGATGACTCCCTGGTGGTGGATGGAAAGGTGATTCGAGCCACGGCAGAGCCAGATCCTGCAAAGCTTCCTTGGAAGGAACTTGGTGTGGACATCGTGCTCGAGTCGACCGGGCGATTCCGCACCCGAGACACCGCTGCTGCTCATCTGGATGCCGGTGCGAAGAAGGTCGTGATTAGTGCTCCGGGGAAGGAGGTGGATGCGACGTTCGTAATCGGTGTCAACCATGACGAGTATGATCCTGCATCTCACCATGTGATCTCCAACGCCTCTTGCACGACCAACTGCCTCGCACCTGTGGTGAAGGTCATACTCGACAGCTTCGGGTTCGAACGCGGCTTCATGACCACAGTGCATTCGTACACGAACGATCAACGCATTCTCGATTTCCCGCACAAGGATTTGCGGCGGGCTCGTGCCGCTGCCCTGAGCATCATTCCAACAACAACCGGAGCAGCAAAGGCAACGGCGTTGGTGATTCCTGCGGTGAAGGGGAAAATTGATGGAGTGTCGTTGCGGGTGCCGACGCCCACCGGGTCAATCGTGGATCTGACGTGCGCAGTTCAGCAGAACACAACGGCTGAAGGCGTGAACGAAGCGTTTAGGAAGGCCGCGGCAGGGCCGTTGAATGGCGTGTTGGAAGTCTCAGACGAGCCCCTGGTATCCAGCGACTATGTCGGCAATCCAGCGTCCAGCACGATTGACGCTCCAAGCACGTATGTCATCGACAACAGCCTGGTCCATGTGTCTTCGTGGTACGACAACGAAGCCGGATATGCGATGCGTTGCGTTGACATGATGCAGTACATGGGGGAGAGACTCTGATGCACAAGCGCGTGATGAACACATTGGATCCGCAACAGCTAGAGGGTGAGGCTGCTCTGGTCAGGGTCGACTTCAATGTATCGCTGCAGGCCAAGCGCTCGAGAGCCAGCCATCGAATTCGAAAGACAATGCCGACCATAAAGTGGCTTTGCTCACAAGGCTGCCGCGTGGTTCTGATGTCACATTTGGGCCGTCCTCAGGGACGCCGAGTTAGGGAGCTTTCTTTAAGGCCGTTTGTGCCTCAGGTTGAACAGGAACTAGGCGCACCTGTGCGGTTTTTCGACAATCTCTTGGGACCCGTACAGCGAGAAATCAGGTACATGCAGCCTGGCGAGGTAGTGCTCCTGGAAAACGTGAGATTTCTGCCCCGCGAGGACCAGAACGACCCGGTGACTGCGGCTGCCCTGGCCAGGTTCGGTGACTTCTTCGTCAACGATGCCTTTGGGGCTGCACACCGGGCCCATTCCTCGACGGTGGCGATAGCCCACCTTCTGAAGCCCGCCGTAGCAGGATTCCTCATGGAAGAGGAGTACAAATATCTGCAGGATATCCTGGCGGATCCCGATCGGCCGTTTGTGGCGGTAGTAGGAGGAGCCAAAATCTCCAGCAAGATTCGCGAGATAGAGACACTCCTGAACAAGGTGGACCAGATCATCATAGGCGGAGCGATGGCCAACACCTTCTTCCTGGCCATGGGCCTAGATGTTGGAATGTCTATCGTCGAACACGAAATGGTTGACGTTGCTCACCGAATCATGGAGAAGGGTGGAGACCGCGTAATACTCCCAACAGACGTGGTGATCGCTCAGGATCTCTACGACCCGTCCGAAGCCTGCGATGTAGCTCACGACGCTGTACCCAGTGGCTGGAGCATATACGATATCGGACTGGAAACGCGCGCTCGGTATGCGGCGTGCATCGAGAAGGCCAAAACCGTCGTTTGGAACGGCCCCATGGGTGTCTTCGAATCGCCTCCGTTCGATGCCGGTACCGTCGCAATGGCCCAGGCGTTGGCGCTTGCTTCGGAAGCCGGCACCACCACGATCGTTGGAGGAGGTGATTCTGCTGCTGCAGTCGCTCGAGCGGGGTTAGAGGATAGGATGTCCCACGTCTCAACCGGTGGCGGTGCGTCGCTCGATCTCATCGCCGGCAAAGAGCTGCCGGGCGTTTCTGCGCTGGACGACGTATGACCACATTGATATTTGCGGCCAACTGGAAGATGCACCTGGGTCCGACAGGCGCTGGAGGCTATCTGGCGGAGTTCCTAGGTCTGTACAGACCGAGACCGGATCGGGAAGTGTGGTTATTTCCTTCGGCTGTTGCGCTCGATGTGGTTGCCTCTCGAGTACAAGGTCGAGACGATATCAGGGTAGGAGCCCAAAACGTCTTTTGGGAACCAAAAGGCGCCTATACGGGGGAGTTGAGCGTGCCAATGGCCAAGGATGCCGGGGCGGATGCCGTCCTGGTCGGTCACTCGGAGCGCCGCCATGTATTCGGCGAGACGGACGCAGAGACGGAAAAGAAGGTGTTGGCAGTCCTAGAAGCCGGCCTCACTCCTATGCTGTGCGTTGGTGAGAAGCTCGAGGAACGCGAATCAGGTGAAACCATGGCGGTGGTGACTCGACAATTGGCGGCACTCGACTCTCTGGACGCTGCCAGTTTGGCGAAAGTGCCGATCGCATATGAGCCTGTGTGGGCGATTGGCACTGGAAGGACGGCCACTCCGGCGGATGCGGCGGAAGTTCATGCTGGCATCCGGTCTTGGTTGGTTGATCGCGGAGTGAATGCGGCCTCAGTGCGGGTGCTTTATGGGGGTAGCGTGAAGATGGCCAACGTTCGAGACCTCGTTTCGGAGCCCGAGGTGGACGGTGTGCTCGTAGGTGGGGCATCGCTCGATGCGGCTGGATGGGCAGATATCGTTGGAATAGAATAATTGACTTGAGGCACGGGGCGACGGTATCTTCCGCCCCGACTTAAACTTGAGTGCTATGTATCCATTATTGGTTGTATTGTTGATAATCGACTCGTTCCTCCTCGGGGCGGTGGTCCTTCTCCAAGCGGGTAAGGGCGGTGGCCTCGCAGCGCTCGGCGGTGGGGCCTCTACCGATTCTTTCTTTGGCGGCCGCCAGGCGACCACGATTCTCACAAAGATGTCTTGGTGGTGTGGAGGCATATTCCTCGGCCTTTCGATGATCCTGGCCGGGTTGAGCACCAGGGGGTCGATGCCTCGTTCAGTGCTCGAACAGGATTTGGCCGCGCCGGCTCCTGTCATGCCGTCGACTGCACCTCCGATCGATCTGCAGCCAACGGGGGGAGACCAACCGCCACCGGAGGGAGAAGGTGGGCGCAACTAGGTGGCTGTGAGCGCGCACCCGGCATACGTGCTCTTGGATGACGGCGCGTGGTTCCCCGGAACCACGCGCCATTCGTTTGCGGCAAATTGTGGGGAAGTCGTTTTCACGACGAACCTCTCCGGGTACCAGGAAGTCTTCACGGATCCTTCGTACAGCGGTCAGATCGTGACCATGACTGCTCCGATGATAGGAAACTACGGGGTGAACGATGAAGACATGGAATCCGATCGACCCCACGTTTCAGGAGTCGTCCTGAGGGAGCTTTCTAGAGAGTATTCCAGTTGGAGGGCCAGTCAATCCCTCGAATGTTGGTTGGCGGAACGGGGTATCCCGGTTATCGAGGGTGTCGATACGCGGCGTCTCACTCGGCATATCCGGTCGAGCGGAGCAATGAGAGGAGTAATGGCAGTTGGGGAAAGTCCAGCTCCGGACGTGCGGGAGCAGCTCGATGCCAGTCCGTTCATGGAAGGCCTGGACCTGGCCAGCCGCGTCACCTGCGGCGAGGTTAGGCGCGAAGGCCCAATGTCTGCCCGGTTTCACGTTGTAACATTCGATTTCGGTGTAAAGGCCAACATCATCCGGATTTTGACATCTCTGGATTGTCGCGTCTCCGTGGTGCCTGCCAACACGAACGCAAAGCAAGTAAGAGAATTGGAACCCGACGGTGTCTTCTTGTCCAATGGTCCAGGGGATCCGGCAGCGGTGTCATACGCGGTGCCAGTCATACGCGAACTGGCCGATTCAGGCCTGCCGACGTTTGGCATCTGCCTCGGCCATCAGCTGCTCGCATTGGCTTATGGTGCGGAGACTATGAAGCTTCCTTACGGGCACCGGGGAGGCAATCATCCCGTCCGAGATTTGGCTTCCGGATCTGTTTTGATTACCAGCCAAAATCACGGATTTGCAGTCAGGGGAAGGAGTAAGGTGGTGTCAGGTGCTAAATCACTTGAGGTGACGCACCGTAACCTCAATGATGACACCATAGAAGGCGTCAGACACCTCTACCTGCCTGCATTCGGTGTTCAGTACCATCCGGAGGCCTCTCCAGGGCCCCACGACGCCCGCAATCACTTCACGGAATTCGTCCAAGCTCTTGACAGTCAACAGGTAAGCCGATATTAATGGCAGCCCGGAGATCGCTCGAATGGTCTCCGGTGTCCCCCAATCCTTGCCCAAATGAGGAGAGGGTATATGACCAAGGCGGATCTAGTCGAGCGAGTCACGGCAACGATTGCTCGTACGGCCGGTCCCATGATCTCGAAGAAGGACTGCGCCCGGGTAGTTGACGCGTTCCTGGATGCTGTCAAAGACGCTTTGTCTGAGCAGAACAACATAGAAGTCCGCGGCTTCGGGACATTCAAGATTCGGCGGCGAAAGACGCGCATGGCACGGAATCCACGCACGGGAGAACCTGTGGAGGTTGCTGCCAGGCCGGTACCTGTGTTCAAGCCCTCCAAAGAACTGAGGGCAAAAGTTGCGGAAGGATCTGTCGTCCTGGATGAGTCGGCAGAGCAGTTCTCGTCGTCGGGATTCACAGCCTGAATCCCATCATTGACTATTGAGTGGGGCGTCTGCTCTTGTTGGCAATCGCCCCACTTGTCTTGTCTCAATACCTGAAGATCAGCCGGCTACTCGCCGGTATACTCAACTGAACTCCTCGGCGTTTCCCACAACACCAGTTTTGAGAGTCGACCAGGGAGGTGTCCTCGAAGGCGCTCCCATATGGTTAGAACCAGGTTCTCCGTGGTCGGGTTGAGCTCTTTGAATTCTGGGATGTCTACGTTCAGGTTCTTGTGGTCGAAGTAGTCTACAACGAGTTTCTCGACGATTTGTTTGACGATCCTCATGTCCGCCACGTACCCGGTGTTAGGATCGATCTCGCCCTCGACGCTCACGTCGAGTCCGTAATTGTGCCCATGATAGTGTGGATTACTGCATGCGCCGAACACTCTGTTGTTTTCTTCAGGACTCCAGTTTGGATTGTGGAGACGGTGCGCCGCATTGAAGTGGACTCTACGGGTGACGGTAACTCTCTGCATGGAGGTTAGCTAGTGATGAAAGGAACGTTGGTCAAGCGTCAATTCCCGGCGCAATAGCCGCCGGTTGCGTTGACGATGGGCTATTTTATTGCTACGTTTGCGTTTACGTGCCGTGACCGTAGCAAAGATCATTAAACTCTCGCCGATAGTGGCGGCAATCGCCGCAGCCACATTTTCTCCTGTTCACGCGCAGAACAGCGGCCTCGACCTGGGATTCGGTTTGTGGTGGAGCGACTCCGTGTCGACGATCTACACGTTGACTTTGCAGCGTCGCCTCTTGGGGCCGTTCGACTACGGCATAGGGATATCCCACGTCCATGTCCCGGGCGGCACGGATGATCAACGGCTCACGGGTGGCGAGCTTTCAGTGGGATTGTTCCGAGGCCGGTCGGCGGGGCCTTACTTGCTTGCGGCTGCGGGCTTGGGAATGCGCCATTCCAGCGGCAATTTCGATACTCAATGGAGTACCGGTGCCGGATACGAGATCCAAGCTCTTTCGGCGCTCACGCTGGGAATTGAGGGGAGATATCGGGTTGAAGACCGCGGCAGCAGGGGGTTTTGGCGCCTTCACCCCGACGACGGCCGTGGCATCCTGATACAGGCGCACTTGATTCTCAGATTCGGCACTCAGAGTCGTGCCGTACCCAACAGTCCTCGGCAGCCGGGTCCATACGCTGAGCGTGCACCGGCAACCGAAGCAGCCCCGATTACGGAGAGAAGAGCTCCGCGCGACGTGATCGAGCTGAGGCATGCCGTGGTGTCAACGGCAATGGATGCTATGGGCACCCCGTATAAGTGGGGGGCGGCTGGGGGAGACGGCTTTGACTGCTCGGGCCTCATCCAATATGCGTACGGTCAGCACGGACTGATACTCCCGCGCACCAGCGGCGATCAGGCGAGAATGGGCCAACGTGTTGATCCGTCAGAGGGTTTTCTAGAACCGGGAGACATTTTGGGGTTCGCTGACAACGGTGGCGGAATCACGCATGTCGGCCTGTATGTGGGTGACGGAATGTTCATACACAGCTCGTCATCCGGGGTGAAGTTGTCGAGTCTCACGACACCCGAAGGTGACGGGCAATGGTGGCGTCAGCGGTGGGTTGCTGCCCGTCGTCTGATCAACTAGCCATCCTGAGTTTGATTGGAGATCGGTCCTCCGCAGTTCGCCAGGGCGTGTGCAGGCATTGCCGAATAGACGCGATGCAGACCGCTTGACACAGGGGTTTGCATCGCTATTTTCCACCATCATAATCGTTAGCACTCGCTGTCGACGAGTGCTAACGCAGTACTAACTGTAATCATATCAATCAGATACGTTGATGGAGGGACGCGCTCATGGCTGCAGCTGCAAAGAGCAAGGCCAAATCGAAGGTGAACATTCAGCCATTGGCTGACAGAGTCGTCGTTCGCCCGCTCGAGGAGACCGAGGAAATGCGTGGCGGGTTGTACATCCCCGACACTGCGAAAGAAAAGCCCCAGCAGGGTGAAATCGTCGCCGTTGGTATTGGGCGTATGGAGAAGGGCGAGAGGGTTCCCATGGAGCTCGAAG
>CAYTDU010000032.1:0-16917 GCA_964436395.1 uncultured Gemmatimonadaceae bacterium
CCGAATACGGTCAACCCTTATTCGGTGGCTACCCACCGTTGCCTTGCGATCACCTCGGCAGCCTTGATCAGAGGGTACGCGGTCGGTGCTGCAGTCAACATCGGGTGAGTCCCGATCTGTGCGGTCAGAATCGAGTTGATGCTCATCCGATTTTCGATCGCGAAGCCGATGAGGTTGGTGAGTTCCCCAGTGCTGGCACCGCCCATGACCTGGCCACCTATGATCACGCCTGCCTCTCGAGTCGCTATCAACTTCACCATCTGTTCATGGGTGCCGGGAAGTTTGCCGGGGTGCCTGTCCACTCCGTCGAACGTTCCTGTCGTTATGCTGAAACCTCTTTCAGCGGCAAGACTCTCGGTAACTCCTGCCACGCCAAAGCCGGTATCTCCTATTACAGTGCTATAGATGGCAATGGTGCCGCCGAAAGTCTTGACTGCAGACAGGCGGAACAGATTGAGAGCGGCCACCCTGGCTTCTGCACATGCGGTGGAAGCCAGCATCGTGTCTTTCGTGGTCCTGGTGATGAAGCTCTTCTTTTCAGCACAGTCCCCAACCGCGACTATGTCTTGGTTCTTCGTCCGCATGTATTCATCGACGATGATGCACCGGCGGTCGTTCAGCTCTATTCCAGCCTTTTCCGCGAGTCCGGTATTCGGTCGGTATCCCATTGCCAGTATGACGGCGTCTGCTTCGATTTCCATGCCACTGTTCAACTCGACACCAGTGACGCTGGTGGTTCCCTTGATTTCACGAATTCCGTCACCGGTGCGTATCTCCACTCCTCTCGAACGCAGCACGTCTTCTGCTTTGATCGCAAACTCTTCGTCGTAAGCGAGTTCCAGTACATGAGGCAAGATTTCGAGTAGAGTAACCTGCTTGCCGGCCTTGCAGAGTTCGTCAGATACCTCTACTCCGATGAATCCTCCCCCGACCACTACTACTTTCTCGCAGTGGCTGAGCTTGTCGACCATTCCGTCGAGGTATCGCTTGTCCTTCGGTATGATGAAGACGTTTCCCAGCTCTGTGCCGTGCAACCATTCAGGTATGGTGGGCGTCGAACCGAGTGCTAGTATTAGTTTTTGGAACTCTACTGAATCTCCGCTCGCAGTTGTACAGACCCTCGACTCAGGGTCAATCGAGACCACCTCACCGATCTGAGTCCTTATCCCGGCTTTGGTGAGTATGGCGTCCGGTATTACGTCCTCGTCGCTGCTGTCGAGAGAACCGAAGATGTATGGAATCCCGCAGGGAACGACGACTTGGGGTTCTTTTCTGATCAGCAGAAAGTCCTTATTTGGATGAAAGGACTTGCCAGTCGTCGCGGCCACGATTCCGGCCGCACTTCCGCCGATGACGAGCACGTCGGTCTTGTCCATCAGTTCCTCTCCGGTCGAATGTCTGTTTGAACTTTGTCAAGTCGGCCACTCGGGAACATCAGGAATTGTCGTGACGAGGATTCGGAGACTACCTAGCAGGCTCGAAAACCGCCCAGCGGCATAAGAAAACAGGAACTTGGACAGTCACGGCACCGGCCTGGACAATCGGCATATACGTATTGCCCGTTATGAGACACTGTGGATTTACTGATTTCGCGGCAAAGCTCGATTCGACAGAATACTTCGTCATGCGGTCGGGGTCTGCCACACAGCAGAGCCCGGGCGTCCAATTACTGCAAGGAAGCACCGCGGAGAAAGTGAAGGTGGTTGTGATGTCCAGCAACAAACGATTCATGGTGGATGTTGGCATAAGAGATTTGCCGTTTCCGATAAGGGTGAGGTCACGGGAAAATCCAGACGGTCAGCCAACAGTCGCAAGCATCGACATCTCCGCTCGGATAATGCAGCGGTTCGAGGCAAGCTGGATCGACGCCTTCATTCGAGTGCTGCACAGACATAAGGGCCATATCGGCACGGAATGGGTCACCCAGAACGTCGAGGACTACTTGGATGAGCTAAATGCCTCGAAAGTGCGTTTGGATTTCACCTTTCCGTTCTTCGTCGAGAAACTAACACCCGTGTCACAGGAAGTGTGTTTGGTGAGGTACCAGTGCACCCGCTCAGCGAAGCTCTTCTCAGCGCATGAGAAGCCAAGCAGTCATCTGAGGATGGAAATTCCGTGCATCACGACATATCCGGCTTCATCACTTTCCCTGTCTGGGGGACTATTTGGTCAGCTGAGCGTCTTCGATATCGAGGTCGAGAGTGATGATATTATGTATCCGGAGGACGTCGTCGATATCGTGGACCGACATGCTGTTGCGCCCCTGTACTCCTACCTCACAGATGTGGATCAAACCTATATAATCGATCAAGTTCACTCGATAGAGAAGACCAGTGTCGTCGTGACTGACGAGGTGAAGAACGAATTGGCGCACGAAGCCGCAATCAAGTCGTATTCAGTGCGGTGCGCTAACTTCGGAATGCTGCGTCCTTACAGCACCTTCCTTGCGACAGAGAAAAACAAGTGGGTGCCCGACAGTGGATGGGAAGCGTGATGGCACCGGCGCGGGGCACGGTAGCGTGAAGAGGATATTGCCACCGACATATTTCCTGTTGACGCTGCTGGCCATGATCGCACTGCACGTGGGGATTCCCTCGTCCCGATACTGGTCCTTTCCTTTGGCATTTGCTGGGATCGTGCCGCTCGCACTAGGTGTTGTGCTCAACATCGCTGCTGATCGCGAGTTCAAGAAGCACCAGACGACAGTGAAGCCATATGAGATTTCGTCGGCTCTCATCACGGCATTCCCGTTTTCGTTCAGCCGCCACCCAATGTATTTCGGGATGGTACTTGTGCTGATTGGAATAGCACTACTGTTGGGTACTGCTTGGAGTGCGTTACCTGTATTTGTTTTTGTGTGCGTAGTAGCCTATGCGTTCGTTCCTGATGAAGAACGGATGCTTGCGGAAACATTTGGTGATGAGTGGCAAGCATATCGATCGCAGGTGCGCCGTTGGATCTGACTGGGTGTGAGTGGTGAAGCTGTGGTCTATCTCGAGGTAGTGACTAGCCGCAACCGCATGAGGAGAGAAAGTTGATCGACGTCAGACGCCACCACGGAAACGAGCCCGAGTTTAGTGTCACCTGTCTTGTGGACAACACGGCCGACCTCAAGTCCGATCTGTGGGCCGAACACGGCTCCGCGTTGCTGGTGGAATGCGGCAGCTCAAAAGTGCTGTTCGACACCGGTCAGAGCGGTGATGTGCTGACTCACAATCTCTCTGTGATGCACAAAGATCTCAACGGCTTATCCGCAATAGTATTGAGCCATGGGCATTACGATCATACGGGGGGGCTTCGGCAAGCTCTGTCGCTTGCTGGCGAAGTCGATGTGATCGCTCATCCGGGTGTCTTTGAGCAGCGTTTTGCGCGCATTGAAGGGGGGGAATACAAGGAGATCGGCATTCCCACCAGCCGGGAGTATCTAGAGGATAGATGCAAACTCCGTCTGATGCGTGAACCTGTTGAGGTCGCGGAAGGGATTTTCACAACAGGCCAGATACCAAGAGGCAACGGCCCGGAACCGCGCGATGCCAGGCTGATAGTAAAACACAACGATGCCGTGACCCCTGATCCCTTGTTAGACGATCAGTCATTGGTGTTGATGGCACGCCACGGACTCGTTGTCCTCATGGGCTGTTGCCACGCGGGCGTTGTGAACACGCTGGAACATGTTCGAGCCACCTTCTCGAACGATATTCATGCCATTGTGGGTGGAACACATTTGGCGCGTGCGGATTACGTAACGCTTCAGGAAAGCGTCTTGGTGGCGAAAGAGCGGTTCGGGGTCAGGTATGCATACGTTGGCCATTGCACCGGTGCGCGAGGCTTCCTCGCATTCGAGAAGGCGTTTGGCCAACATTGCCGGATGTGTCCTGCGGGCTTGAGCCTCACCTTTTGAGATTGCCTCGGCTGGAGTCCCGAGGAGATCGGGACTCTCTTACGTTTTCTGGAAGAACCGTTTCTTCACATACTGATTGTAAACAGCACCCACAGGGTTGTGCGCAAGCACCCGATCTTTGGCTATCAGCGTAGTGACCGGCGCTTTCGACTCGAGCGAAAAGATTGCGTCGTGACCCACACATAGACCACAAATGATATTCAGCTCAGTACCGGCACGGTTGAGGATATCCGCTTGGCCGGCTGGATTGCACATCACCTCTTCCGCATCTGAGTCGATTTGCTCCAACCCGAAAATCCGCTTGTCGATCGCAGAGAGTTTGCAGCACACTGAAGCTATCTCGAATTCCTTCGACAGGATCTCATCGATTATTCGAGCCTCCTCGGCCAGCCCAATACAAAAGGCGAGGCCGAGCTTTCTGAACCCGGCTTCCTTGGCAAAGAGCATTATTTCTTGAAGTCGAGGTGCCTGACAATAGTGTCGGCCCTCAATTGCGGTTGCAGCTCTATGCAGGTGCTTAATTTGGTCATCGTACAAGGCTAGATGTGCATCAGCCGAGTCGAAGCAGTCCTTCTGCTCATACTTGCATTCGTGCTTCTTGCAGAGGCTGCATCGCACTTTGGTCTTCTTTGTCATTCTGTGTCCCGGAGCCTGCGTGTTGGGATGGGCTCTGCTAGTCAGTACCGCCTAACCTGTCGGCTATGACCGACGCTACGTTGGAGAACGCGGTACGCACCGCGGAGTCACCTTCCGCCTCTACGAATGGTTTGCCCGCGTCTCCCGATGCCGCTATCTCCGGTTCGATCGGGATAGCACCCAAGAAAGGTACTTGCATCTCATTTGCAAGTTTCTCTCCACCGCCTGCCTTGAAGATGTTGATGATCTCGCCGCACTTCGGACATGAGTACCCACTCATGTTCTCGATGATTCCGATCACTGGGAGAGACAGTTCTCTGCAGAACGAAATGCTGCGACGTACATCAGCGATTGCGAGATCTTGCGGGGTAGTAACAACCACCGCTACGGCTCCAGGTCCGACCAGCTCAGCAACTGCGCGCGGTTCATCTCCTGTTCCCGGTGGGGCATCCATCACGAGGTAATCCAACTCGCCCCATGCCACGTCCCTCAAGAACTGGCGTATCATGCCGAACTTCAAGGGGCCGCGCCAAATCACTGCAGCACTTTTGTCCTCGACTAGAAGTCCGATGGACATAACGCCCAGGTTCTTTGTCATTTGGACTTGGAGCAGGTCGTTACCGTCTCCCACGGGGCGGTATCCAGTCATTCCTAGGAGAGTAGGTATGCTGGGTCCGTGAACATCGACGTCCATCAAGCCGACCTTGTTGCCTGCGCGCGCGAGGGAGACCGCAAGGTTCACAGCAACAGTGCTTTTGCCGACTCCGCCCTTTCCAGAGAGCACGAGAATCTTGTGCTTGATGGCGGAGAGCCGGTTTTCAAGCTTCTGCCGATCCTCATATTGTTTGTCGGATTCACCGTCGCGCCTCTGTTTGGCAGTGAATGAACTGCTCTCGCGGGAATCGGACGAGCTTGCCTGGGTGGGTTGATTCTGCGGATGGTCGACTAAAGAGGAGGGGCTTTCGGAATCCGATGCCATACTGTGCTCCAGTTCTTTCGCGTGTTTTTTCCGTAAAAGAGAATGCCAGCCGGAGCCCAGCAACCATGGCCAACTCATGGCGATGAGGTTGGAGTTCAGCGTTGTTCCATGTTGAGAAACAAGCTGGACACCGGCTGACAACCTGCAGAGTAATCCAGATTAGTGATGGTCACCATGCGCATTTCCCACAACCCGGTTGCGGGGAATACCTAGTAGGTCAACCAACGAGTGTTCCCGCGAGCACTTCACAACATCACCGTGGCGTCAGATGTCGGTGCTAACGTGGATTGGCTCAATGTGATTCCATTGGCAAGTTCATCACTATTGCCTGCAGCTTCTCCATGGTCTCGATGTACCGACCGAAGTAGATCTCAGACATTCTGGCCGCAAGGGCGTATCCCATTACCGGATCGCCATCCATCAACTGCTTCAGCGCTACGCTGTCGATCTTGAGCAACTCGGACTCACTAGTGCACTGAGCAGTCAGCGCGTACGCGTTTCTCCTGAAACACACACACGAACCAAACATCGCACCCGTTGTCAACTGGTCGATTACGATGCTAACACCGCCGCGACCGGGGAGACGAAGCGTGACTTCGCCATTCAGAATCGTGTAGAAGTAGTCTGCGTTATCGCCTTTCTCGTACACGACACTACCAGCTTCGTAAGTCACCTTGTTGGAGGCCTCACTGATTGCGTTAACCTGTTCCGGTCGCAGGAATCCGAATACTTCCTGTGCTGCCAAACGTTCAGCCATGACTCACCTCCTGAATAGTAAAACTCGGTATGGGGTGGCCCCCCCCCGACTCGCTTCTGCAGTAATTGCTTATATCACCAATGTCTCCAAGGCCTCGCGCACGTCGTCTGCGGCATGAGGCGTAATACTGAGGGAACGCACGCCCAGCTTGGCCAGCTCGCGCGCCCCCTGAGGGTCGGAAGCCAGCTCGCCACAGACGGAGATATCGTTTTCACGGCCCGCCTGGCGTGCCGCGTTCATTACGATTTCCAGAATCGCGTACAAACCCGATTGCTCCACGTCTTGGTAGTTCATCACCGCTGCGTTTTCCCGATCTGCGGCCGTTAGGTATTGCATCAGGTCGTTAGTGCCCACGCTCAGGAAATCGAGGATCTCCAAGAGTTCGCCGGCTCCGAATGCAGCTGCCGGTACTTCCACCATTGCGCCGAGTCTCAGATCGGGATTGAATTGCTGACCACGTGATGTAAGATCAGCCGCCACCTCATCCATTACACCCCTAACAGCTTCGATGTCGCTGGTGTGCGTGACCATCGGCAGCAGGATGGAGATATCGGCCCCAACGGCTGCCCGCAGAATGGCACTGAGTTGCGTCTTTAGTTCGTCGGGATACCGGTATAGGTGTCGGCGTATACCGCGGAGTCCTAGGGCGGGGTTCTGTCCCTCACATTCATAGAAGCCTAAAGGTTCCTTTTCGGCCCCGAAATCAAAAGTCCGAATGGTAAGGGGCCGCCCAGCGAGGGTGTCGACCAAGTCACGGATCGTGCGGTATTGGCTGTCTTCGTCGGGTACCGTGCCCGATTCGGTAACGAGAAGCTCCGTCCGAAACAGGCCCACTCCGCGAAGGCGATATGACAGGCAGAGCGACGCCTGCGAAGGGTGATCGATATTCGCATGTAGTAGCACCGAACCGCCGCTCTTCAGACTTGCGTCGAGCGGCGGAAGTTTTGCGTTCGCTGCCGGTGGGCGGTGTGCGCTGATCGCTGCGCGCGCAAATGTTAGGTCATCTTCCTTGGGGTCAACAACAAGCTCACCGCGCAAGGCGTCGACGAGCAGCGGGGTGCCATCTTGGATGCCCGAATCATCCAGGGAGACACCACCGAGCGCTGGGATCTCGGCAGCGCGCAGCAGTATGGCTCCGTGAGACGTGAAAGCGGTGCAGCTTGTCACGAATCCCATCGCCCCTTCTTTTCGCGCGCGGAGGACGGTACTAGGCCGGAGGAACGGAACGACGAGCACCGTCGGTTCATCACTGAGTGTTCGATCCCGGAAGGCATTGGCGCCTTCTACCAGTGCCCGTCTTATTATTAGGCAGATATCTCTGAAGTCCTCTGCCCTTGCACGCATGTACAGGTCGCTGCTCGCTGCCAACCTCGCGGATGCGGAAGTGAACTCCTTCTGCACGGCTCTGTCCGCAGGCAGTCGCTGTTCTCGGATGTGTTCTTCAATCGACTCGAAGAAAGGCGCGTCGTCTAGGACCAGTATGTGAGCCGCGACAATCTGTTCGAGGTCTTCCTGAGCCGGTGAGTGCACGTCAAGTACATGTTCCTCGAGGTGCTCGCGAACCAATTCAGTGGCTTGGTGGAGCCTGTCGATTTCGACTTCAACATCTGCCGCAGTAATGGTCGAGGGCACGGACATGAACGAGAACGGCTGTTCGACACGCGCGCATCCCAAAGCAACGCCCGGTGAGATGACGCGCCCCTCTAGGCGCAGCGGTCCTTGATCCGGTGTGTTTGTCTTCACGGCGCTATCGAGGGTGGTGTCAAATACGGCATGCTACCTCCCAGGCCGACTTGACCGCGCCAATAACCTGCTCGAGTTCAGCCGCGTCACCTACCACGTGCACTTCCAATTCGCTTGCTTGGAGTGGTTCGGCGAGCTTCGAGTCGGACTCAGTACCCACAGCCATCACTATGGAGTCGAAAGCCCCGAGGTTGCGTTCTCCATCAGGTCCTCGCACCACAACCTCGCCGGCGTCGACGCGTTCGACAACAGTGTCGGTGAGGATTTCGATCGGTAGCTCTTGCAACCGCTTGAGGGTCAGCTTTCGAGTGATCATTTCCATGTCACGGGCTATTTCACCGAGCATTTCCACTACAGTAACTCGTGTGCCTCTTGCTGCCAGGAACTCGGCTACCTCTATTCCGACCAATCCACCTCCAACTACCAGGGCACTGGCGCCGGCATCGGTATTCTGGGTCAACACCTCCTCTGCCGAGAGCGCTCCCTCCAACCCCTCAATGGGAAGTGAGACGGGGTTCGCACCGGTCGCGAGCACAACGACGTCGGGCTCGAGAATCTCTACCAGTTCGGGGGTCGCCTCGACTCCTGTCTGGATAGTTGCCCCCGATTGCGACGCCAGGCGCAACAGTGAACTCAGAGGCCGCGACATCGCGGCTTTGCCAGGGGCGAGGGGGGCCAGGGAAAACTGCCCGCCCAACTCATCACGCTCCAACAGGGTCACGCGGTGGCCCCTCCGGCGAGCCACGATCGCCGCCGTTAGGCCGGCCGGACCTCCTCCCACAACCACGACATGACGTTCTTTACTAGCGGGCATTTCGCCGTCACTCTCGTGCCCGACTGCCGGATTGACTATACAGCAGAGCCCTTTGCCGGCTTTTACGTTTGCAAGACAACCCTGCAGACAGCTCCCGCACAACATGATCTCGTCGCTGCGTTGCTCAGCCATCTTGAGGGGAAAGTCCGGGTCCGCCAACAGCGGTCTGCCAAGTGCAACCATGTCGACCTGACCAGCCGCTATGATTTCCTCGATACGCTCCGGCTCGCCCAGACGCCCCGCCACGATGACGGGTACGGTGATTTCTTGTTTGATCTGAGCCGCTAGTTTCTCGTTCACTCCCGCGGGGAGACTCATGTGCTGGAAGTACCACGGAGGTGTATCACAATTTGAACCGGTCACGGCGTGAATGGCTGATACGCCGCAGTCAACCAAGGTCTGTGCCAGGCGTTTCCCATCGGCCAGATCCAGACCACCGTCAACCTGCTCGCTTGCGGAGATCCTCGCGATTATTGGCAATGACCCGTCGACGACCTCGCGCATTGATCCCAGGACTTCTTGGACGAACCGATCGCGCTGCTCCAGGCCGCCGCCGTACTGATCGGTTCTGTGATTGGTGCGCTCGGACAAAAACTGGGCAATGAGGTACCCCAGTCCACACTGAAGCTCAATGGCGTCAAAACCTGCTTCGCTCGCCCGCCCGGCAGCTGCTCCAAAGCCCTGTACCAACTCCTGAATGCGGTCCGTTCCCAGCACGGTGGGTGTCACGCCAGTCCTTGCGCAGGTTACCTCCGAAGGAGCCTCGGGCGGCTGCCCGGAAGCCTTTGGGTTCGCTGCGCGCCCCGCATGATTCAGGTGGGCGATGGCCTTTGCACCACCTTCGTGGATCGCATTTACTAGCTCCTTGAGTCCGTCGACTGATTCCTGTACGGCTATTCCCAGTTGTCTGGGATGCTCCTTGCCGGCCCTGTCTACGTACAGAGGCTCAATGATGATCCCACCGATTCCTCCCTCTGCGCGGCGTCGATAATAGGCAAGCAACTGCTCGGTGACGCTGCCGTCAGGTTTTCCAAACCCTGTCTTTACGGGCGCCATGAGCAACCTGTTCGACAACCTAAGACTCCCGATGTGAGCCGTCTCAAACGTCTTCATTCCGTCTCCTTGCTCCCAGCCATGCGGCATACGATATACCGTGCTGGTACAAACTCTTGCGTTTCAGAAATGCGGGGTTGTTTCCCCCCACTAGTTGTAAAGCCTCATCCTCGGCCGCAACAGCAGCGTCGAAGTCTCCTGACTCCGCATATGCGGCAGCGAGGGTATCCATCCATCCTCCGGTTCTTCCCAATTCAACCGCACGGAGCGCGTGTCCTACCGCGCGCCGACCGTTGCGGATACGGGGGTCCTCAGACGTGGCGAGTAGCCACGCCAGATTGTTGTGGGTTCCGCCACTGTCTGGGTTTAGCTCCAACGCACGTTGGTATTCGCTGATAGCCTCCTTTACACGCCCCATATGCACCAGGATCACAGCTCTGTTGTGAATGTCCCGATCGTTGAGAGGTCGCGCTTCAGCGGCTGAGGCTATGTCGTCGAGCGCTTGCTCGAGACAATGCACCTGGAGCAGCATGGCGGCACGCGATGCCAGCGCAGGTGCGTGTCGCGGCTCGATCGAAAGGCACGTCGAGAAATCGTCTATCGCTGCGTGAACGTCACCTGTCCGCATCAATGCGTTACCACGCTCGAAGTAACAGTCGGCACAATCAGGCTGCAACGAGATCACGCTATTGTAGTCTGCGAGCGCGCGCTCCCAATCCTCCGACCGGCATGAGATGGCAGCGCGCATACGCAGGGCCATGATGCTATCTGGTGCCGCGTTGAGAAACCGCGTGAGCAAGGCATATGCACCATCGATTTGCCCCGCCTCAGCGAGCCTCTGAGCCGAGTTCAAAACAGACTCGACGGTCACGGACTGCAAGTGCCAGCCTCTAGCGTCCATCGCCCAGTTCCCTCGGGTTTCGGCTGAAAGCCCGATAACCGGTGGGATCGCCCGGTTGGCAGTTCCCAACGGATTACATTTGACGGGCTTCGATTCGTCCAGCCGTCGGATGGGTCAACGACCACCTCCGGGGAATGCCATCTCCTCACAGCGCCAGCAACCTTGAGCCTCGAGGTCGCCGTTTGGGTCGATGTCCTTGTCACACAACCACCCGGATCCCTCTCTGTCTTTGAAGAATTTCAGCGGTCGTGCAGGCTTGTGCGTTTCGGTGCTTGCCTCAGCCCTGTTGTCCTGTGCCATGACTCCCTCCAGTCGATGGAGAAGACTCTGTCACCCGCAGCAGTAGCGGGCGTGTATGGAGACCTATGGCATTGACCGTGCCGGTGGTTGACAACTGCTATGCGCAACCCACAAAAGGTCACAATTTCTACGGATCCCGCTAGTTGAAAGAGCCTTATCTGGAGCCCGACATCCAGGGGAGTTGCGATTTTGCGACTGTATACGGTCGCGTATACGCTTCTCAAACGTACGAGGCCGTCGAAGTGTTTCAGGACTTCGTTGTTGCTATTCGATCGGGGAAGATCTGCCGTCCAAATCTGGCAGTTCTATTCTCAGTTTCCGGATTTTCCGAAACAGCGTCGTCTTGTGAATGCCAAGCTGTTTTGCGGCGGCCAGTCGGTTCCAATGATTCTCTCTCAATGCGGAAAGGATCGTACGGCGTTCACAATCGTCAAGGAACGTCGATTCACCAGTCGTCTCCGATTTGGGGGCCTGATCCAGCAAGTGCCTGGGGAGATGTTCTTCTCGTATCATTGATCCCGTGCAGAGGACCACGGCATGCTCGATAATGTTTTTGAGCTCGCGGACGTTCCCAGGGTAGTCGTGTGCGAGTAGCACGGCGAGGACATCCGGTGATACGCCTAGGACGTGTTTGTCCGAAACAGCCGAGAAGTGACCAACGAAATGGTCCACGAGTATAGGCACATCTCCATGACGGGCACGCAGAGGTGGAAGTTCGATATCGAACACGTTTATTCGGTAGTAGAGGTCTTCGCGAAACTGGCCCTCGGTTACCATTGCGGTGAGATCGTGGTTGGTAGCTGCGACAATTCGGACGTCGGTCTGCAGGGTCTTCGAGCTGCCGAGCGGTTCGTACACCCGTTCCTGAAGCACACGTAGCAGTTTGGCCTGTAGATCGAGCGGGAGATCTCCGATCTCGTCGAGAAACAGCGTACCTCCCTCAGCTCTTGCGAATCTTCCCTGTCTAGCCTTGAGCGCCCCGGTAAATGCGCCGGCAGCATGCCCGAATAGCTCTGCCTCGATGAGAGTTTCTGGAATACCAGCACAATTGACGGGAATGAACGGCCCATTCTTTCGAGGACTGAGATCGTGCATGGCTCGAGCGACGAGTTCTTTGCCGGTGCCGCTTTCTCCCCTCACCAGGACGGTACTTTCGCTTGCCGCGACGGTGGGCAAGATGTCGGTAATCCGCCGCATGCTGTCACTCTTGGAAATGATGTCGCCGTAGGTGTATGTCTGTTCGAGCGCCTTCCGCAAGTGCTCGACCTGTCCGAGATCACGGAAGGTTTCAACACCCCCTTCTAGTTCCCCCTTCTCATTTCGGAACGGCGAGGTCGATATTGCAACAGGTACCCGACTTCCATCGGCCGTGGTGATGTGGACCATCAGGTTCACAACGGGCCTACCCGTATCGATTGTGTACCTCAGGGCACAGGCCTCCCCGCAGATATCGGCCCTGAATATTTCGTGACAGGGACGTCCGATGGCTTCTGTAGCGGAGAATCCAGTGATCTCTTCTGCCGCCCGGTTAAAGCATGTGATGCGCCCTGAAGCATCGATGGTGAATACACCATCCGTGATGCTGCTCAACACGGCCTCGAATCGGGCGGGTGACAAAGCGTCGACCCCGGAAGTAGTATCAGGTACCTGTTTCTTCGTCATGCCTCCGCTCCAGCAGCGCAATATCTCCTGGCTAAAGGTACTGGATGTTTGATAACAAGACTGTTGGTGCGTCTAAGGTAACAATAAAGCGCAATCGACTGCGGAGTGCGCGATCAAACCTGAGTGAGGGTCACGATCAACGCCGCTTACCCTCTCTCTCCAGCGAATCATTGGGCGGCGGTATCGGAGCGGATTTATTGGGGCAGAATATGAGACTCAGTCGGAGATCGCCCTGTGCGATCATGCGAATGACCGCGTTGGTATTGCTCTCATTCACGCTTACAGGGTGTGCGACACACGTGGCAGATGTGCCGCCGGCGGTGCTTGCCGACCAGACCTTCTCAGGTGAAGGTGGTGATCCGTTGCCAGAGCGTTGGTGGCATTCATTCTCGGACACCGTCCTGAACGAACTCATTGAGGAGGGAATGGCTGGTAGCCCAGATCTGGCTGTCTGGTGGGCCCGATTGGATCAAACTCGTGCAATGGCACGAAAAGCCGGTGCGGATCTATGGCCCAGTTTGGACCTGGACGGTCAGGCCTCCCGCAGCGGCGAATGGCGTGAAGGTGAAAGTGAGACATTCACAAACGCAATGTGGCTAGGGGCCACTATGTCGTACGAGATCGATCTCTGGGGAGGTATCCGATCCGCACGAGAAGCGGCGGCTTTCAATGCGGCCGCAAGCCGGGAAGACGTTCTCGCGGCTGAGATCACTCTCAGTTCGAGGATCGCCTCAACGTGGTATGAACTGGCGGAGGCCAAAGGGCAGATCGCTGTGCTCGAGGAGCAGGCACTCGCCAACGAACAGGTTCTCGAACTGGTTACGTTGAACTTCCGCCGAGGCAAGGTCGGGGCTTCGGATGTATTACGACAACGGCAACTTTTGGAATCAAACAGCGGTGATCTGTCGTTGGCACGAGCGCGGCTTTCAATTCTGAGACACCAGCTTGCGGTGTTGCTGGGTCGATCTTCCCAAGATCCGGTTAATGATGCCGCCGCCAGTTTGATTAATCTGCCACCGCTTCCAAGAATCGGACTACCTGCAGAGCTGTTGCGTACACGCCCGGACGTTCGGTCGGCCTTTCTCTCAGTTGCCTCGGCCCACGCCAGTACAGCGGCTGCAGTGGCAGAGCGCTACCCCCGCATTAGTCTCTCCGGGAGAGTTAGCACTGGAGGCTCCGAAGCATCGAACGTGTTCACGGATTGGTTGGGAAATTTGGCGGCGAATTTGGTCACTCCGCTAATAGATGGAGGAGAGCGCAGGGCAGAGGTGGCGAGGCGACGAGCCGAGAGCAGGGAAGCACTTGGCCAATACCGACTGGTGGTCCTCGCCGCTGTTAGAGAGGTGGAGGACGCTTTGGTGAAAGAGCGGCAGCAGCGAGCACACATGGAGAGTCTGGAATCCCAATTGGAACTCGCTGGGGCTGTTGTTGAGCGGACTCGCGATGCCTATTTGGGAGGCCATGCCGATTACCTGAGAGTCCTGGATGCTCTCATCTCACAGCAGCTGTTGCAGCGCAGGGTCCTCGCAGCTCATCGCTTACTCATCCAATACCGTATCGATCTCAGCCGGGCATTGGGATGTGGTTGGACGCTCCACCACTCAGCCGGAGCGGATACGCCTGTCGAAGTGAGGAACGACCAATGAAAATTGTCCCTGCGAAGGTCTGGATACCGGCGGCAATCGTGGCCGGTGGCGCACTCCTTTCCTTTATTGTCGTCACCACAGGTCCAGAGGCACCACGGCGATCTCCCCAGCGGTCTGCACGCCTGGTAGATGTGATGACACTGGAGCCGCGTAGTGCTCAGGTCGTTGTCGAAGCAATGGGCACTGTGCTTGCCGCTGAGGTAGTCGAGATGCGTGCCCAGGTTTTTGGTGCGGTGGTAGAAATGAATCCCTCTCTTGTGCCAGGAGGACATCTGAAGGAAGGCGAGACGGCGATTCGTATTGATCCACGGGATTACGAGTTGGCTCTGGTGCAACGGAGGAGTGAGGTCGCAAGGGCGGAAGAGAACCTGAAATTGGAACAAGCACAACAGAGCATCGCAAGACGGGAATATGAACTTCTTGGTGAAGTCGTATCCGAAGAGGACATCGAATTGATCCTGCGGCAACCACAACTCCAAACGGCCATCCGTGCTCAGGAGGCGGCATCCGCCAATCTCGAAAAGGCCGAACTCGACCTGGAACGAACGCGGTTGTTGGCGCCGTTCAATGCTAGTGTTCTCGAGAAGCGTGTCGGCACAGGGACTGTTGTGAATTCCAACACTGTGCTTGCCACGTTGGTGGGAACGGATGTCTTCTGGATCGAGGTCCTCGTCCCCACCAGCGAGCTAAAATGGATCACGGTACCAGGTGAATTCGGGCAGCCAGGTTCTATGGTTCGTATCCGGCAGCCTGCAGTGTGGGGTGCAGATGCTTCCCGCGAGGGTCGAGTCATGAGCCTGTTGAGCAGCCTGGAGTCAATGGGCCGCTTGTCGAGGATTTTTGTTGAGGTAAGAGATCCCCTCAGTTTGTTGCCCGGCAGTAGAGACAAGCCAGCCCTCCTCGTCGAGTCATTTGTCGAAGTGGAAATCTTGGGCCCGACTCTCGAAGCGGCGGTTGTCATTCCGCGAAGGTACATCCGAGATGGATCGCAGGTGTGGCTCGTGGATGAAAATGGACGACTGCGGATAAATACCTTGGAACCATTGCATTCTGGAAAGGATGAGGTGTTGGTCGTTGATGGCTTGGTCCCCGGTCAGAGGCTTGTCACGAGTGAGATCGCCTCCCCCGTCGATGGAATGGAATTGAGGGTGAGGGGAAGCTCCCCACGAGGTGGAAACGGGCCGGAGGCGTCCGAATGAAGGGTCCTCGAAGTCCGATCGCATGGATGGCTGGGAGCCACGTGACCTCGAACATCTTGATGTTGGTTCTAATCATCGGTGGTTTGTTCATGACCACTCGGATCAAGCAAGAGGTCTTCCCGGAATTCAGCCTTGATGTGGTCTCGATACGGATCGTCTATCCTGGAGCTTCGCCGGAGGAAGTAGAGCAGGGAATAGTGCTGGCCGTGGAGGAAGCCATCAGTGGGATTGCCGAAATCAAGCAGATACGCGCGGTGGCAGGCGAAGGCGTTGGCCTCATTAACGCAGAACTCCGTAGTGGGATCGATGAACAGAAAGCATACCAGGAGATCGACCAGGAAGTAGCGAGAATCGTCACCTTTCCCCGCGACGCGGAAGAGCCTCAAATCCGCCTCGAGACCGAGCGCCGCCTTGTCCGGAACCTCATAATATATGGAGATGTAGACGAACAAATCTTGCGTGGATTAGGTGAGCAAGTGAGAGACCGGCTACTTCAGTCTCCCGGAATAACCCAGGTCGATTTGATTGGTGTTCCCAACTACGAGATCCACATCGAGATACCCGAGAATGTCCTTCGCACATACGGGCTGACGCTGGACCAAGTAGCGCGGACGGTGGCGGCAGGCGCCTTGGAACTGCCTGGTGGCTCAGTGAAGACAGAAGGCGGTGAAATACTTCTCCGCGTCAGGGAGCGTAGGGATTGGGCAAGGGAGTACATGGAGCTGCCAGTTGTGACGACAGCCTCTGGGGCGGCAATTCGGTTGGGCGATATCGGCGAGGTGCTCGAGGGTTTCGAGGATGTCAACATAGAGCACCGCTACAATGGTATGCCCTCAGTTGACCTCGGAGTCTTTCGGGTCGGTTCGCAAACCCCCCTTGGTGTGGCGGCGGCGATGGACGATATCATGGATGAAGTTACCGATCTCCTGCCTCCGGGTGTGGATGCGGCTGTGACGATCGATCGCGCGTCCAACTATGCCCAGCGACTGGGATTGCTCATGAAGAACGCCTTCATTGGGTTGATCCTCGTACTTGTAGTGCTCGGCCTCTTCCTCGAGATCCGGTTGGCGTTTTGGGTCACAGTGGGTATCCCGACATCGTTCCTGGGAGCACTTCTGTTCCTACCCTTCTTTGGCGTGACGATCAACATGATGTCTATGTTCGCCTTCATCATCGCGCTCGGAATCGTCGTCGACGATGCTATCGTAGCTGGGGAGAATATCTATGAGCGTCGCCGCCAGGGAATGGGATTGCTGCCAGCTGCCGTCAAGGGGGCTCAAGAAGTATTCGTTCTTTATCAGATCAAGCAAGTAAGCGCTGTCTTTA
>CAYTDU010000033.1:0-16887 GCA_964436395.1 uncultured Gemmatimonadaceae bacterium
TTTGCCCGCATCCAGCGTGAGCCATAGCCCCAACGGCGCCACGTATACACGCGACCGAACCGAATCCAACGGCCTCACGCGTACCGTATTGCCTTCGGTCGAAAGGTTCCCGCCGAACGCGAGCCAGCCGAACTCCGGATCGTGTGTGACATAAGTTCCGACATTCATCGAGTGACCGAAAAAGCCGGGCCCGTAGTCACCCGAGTACCCATCGATCCGAAGCGTGGATGGAAAGGAATGGAAACCGCTCGGTCCGAAGCCCTCTTGTGTGATGTTTGAGATAGCGCCCATCACGCCACCGTACCCGACACGCAACAGGTATAGGTCGTCGGGATTGTCGCGGAATTCGTTGAGCACCGGGATTGAGTTCATGCCCGAACCGTAGTGATGGAGCTGGCGCTCCAGGCGGCTGAGTTTGCCGGCGTACCAGAAGTCCCAGTAGCGGCGCGCGCTGCCGTTGTATCCCCAGTGGGGAACCGTGGGCATGTAACCTAGAATGGCATTCAGCGTCACCAAGGCCTTCTCATCGAATCCGAAATACCGGCACCAGGCATACACCTCTTCCTGCCCGGTGGAGTCCCATGGCATCTCGCTTCCGAACGGGTATGCCAGCGAGCGCCACAGTTCGGCACGACCTTTCATCGTGACGCGCAATGCATCTGCCTGAGCCGTCCACGCTTCGCGTTCCAGGTCTTCGAGTATTCGTACGAAGACCGTTCCCTCCATCTGTCCGAATTGTGCGTAACGGGGAGCGTGTCGAACCATGGCTTCTCCAGTTTGGTACGCGCGCTCCAGATACCAATCCCACTCGTGATTGGTAACCAATCCATCATAGTTGCGTGCCAGTCGGTACATCACCCAATGTGCGGCGGCGACGTGCGGGTAGTTGTACGAACGTCCAACCGTCTCAGCGTGCTCCTTGTTCCAGCTCGACCAGCCACCGTATTCCACGCTGCCACTGTAGATGCCGGCTGGCATCGAATCGGGCTCGTAGTAGAAGAGACTCTTCCGCACTCCGTACTGGAGTTCTCCCTCGTCGTACTGCAAACCACCCCAAAGCACTTCGTCCATGAAGCGCTGCAGCTTTGCCAGTTCCTCAAGATCGGGTGTGTCCAGCTGTTTCATGAACGCAGCGAGCCATGAACCGGAACCTCCCTCATCTCCGAGACCGGCGATCCATGCGCGATTGTCCTCGGTGACAAACCGACGCTCGTCGTAGTCGTAGCTGATGACAGACGGGCTCCGGCCGAAGGGGTCGTCTGGCTGCTCAAACCATTGCTCAGTGGTAAGGAAACGACCCAGGTCGGCAACGACTCGTGACTGCGGTTTGATGACCTTGTAGTGGATGGTTTGTTCGGCGCCACTCGCATATGTAACCGTCATCCGCGCGCGACCCCAATCGCGCCCCTGTATGTCGTAGACGTGCCAGCCACTCTCGTTCGTTCCGGCGTCCGCAACCGAAAGTGCGCCAGTGGGTTGGATGTTTACCGATCCGATTGCCTCCGCATGTTTGATGAACAACTTGGCCTCGAGATCCATGGGCAATACGTACCCGGGGATCCCAACGGCGACGGGACGCTCGTTGGTCATCAGAGTCGACTCGATTTTTCTGATGTCTTCTGCGACGAGCAACTTCACACCGTACGATCGTGATTCTCCCGGCTCCAGTGTTTCCGATGTAGGGACATTCCATGGCTCGGCTTCGCTCCACTCGTTCTTCGCGTAGGCCAAGCTATGCGCCATCCATTCGTAGAAGCCTTCGAAGGTGTGGCCGCGCCTGGTCGGGTCGGAGAACAATGGATTGTATGCCTCGAACGGCGTGTTACCGTATGGCACGACCACCAACGCGGGTCCGTGGCCGTTGAGCCTCGTAACCTGCAAGTAGCCGGCATCGAGTCCAATGTACGGGTCGTAGAAGGAACACTTGGCGTGTGCTTCATCGAGCGTCCGGTCTGACAAAATGTTGTTGAAGACCATCGGGATGCCGAGTGCGCCTATCTCGATCGCCAATTGGGACGTGTTGGTGAGTTCAAAGCGGAGCGCGAGTTGGCCGTTGTCGATTTCCCAGTACCGGTGAACCCGAAGTGGGAGATCGTCAGGCAGCGTTGCGGCCAAATTCGCCGCGGCCAACTTTGGGTGCGTGACCATCAGGGCTTCTATAGGCGAGCGTTCGGTTGCGGTCGAAACATCCTGCCACTCATCCGATCCAGCCGGTCGAAGGCGCAGTGTGAGGTCTCCCAAATGGAAGAAACCATTAGCGCTTCGTCGTTCCAGCCAGTCGCCCGGTGTGAAGTCGAAGCCACCCATACCCTTTGGCAGAAGCGCCGCCACGGTGTGCGACGCGCGTACGAGTTTCAGGTCGAAGGCGGGAGTCTCTACTCCAATGAGCCCCTGTTCGAGGCCGAGGGTCGGCACGGTGTCGCCCTCCTCACTTTGCTGGCGTTGGCCGGCGAGGATTGAGACACCGATCGTCAAGGTCAGCATATTCAGCAGAGCGACTCGTAAGGGCCGCGCGTGGTGGGCGAGATAGTGTTTGCGTCGTGTCATAGCTCTCGTCCTCGCAGGGTTCTCTTGTCACAGCATTTGCGCAGCTTGCGGGCATCCCTCCGCGCGCCGCGCTCCACGCCGCCGTCACATCCGCGCCGAGCGGCACTCGCAATGCGCGCTGCGGGATTACCCGCAAGCTGCGCTAGTTACCTGGTCCGGGCTCGCATCGGTTCAGATCGAAAGATGCCCGGGCACACGCCGGTCAGCTAGAGCGGATTGTGGCATTTGCCGACTCCTTGCACTGGCGGCATATTGGCGCCAAAGGAGGCTAACAATGATCACCATATCACGACGCGACTTCGTGGCTTCGAGCGTTGTGGGCGGATTGGGATTGAGCAGTACGGTCGCTCCCCGAGTGAGACGCATCGGATACTCTCAGCTAGCCGATTCACGTATCGACGTATTGCTGGACGAACCGATCGGGACAATCGCACCCGAGATTTACGGACACTTCGTGGAGCATTTGGGGGGAGTGGTATACGACGGTATTTGGGTTGGCGAGGATTCGAGTGTCCCGAACATCGGCGGCATCAGGAGGGCTCTCGTCGAGGCTCTGCGTCCGATCCGCCCGTCTGTGATAAGGTGGCCGGGTGGCTGTTTCGCGGATTCCTACGATTGGCGCGATGGGATAGGCCCGCGCGAATCCCGCCCAAAGCGAACCAATTTCTGGATCGATGCACGTGAATGGAGCGACGCTGGATACCTCCCGGAGAAGTACGACACCAACCATTTCGGCACGAACGAGTTTTTGCGGTTCTGTCGCCTGGTGAACGCACAACCGTATCTGGCGGCAAACCTCCGGTCGCTTCCGGCGCGTGCTTTTTTCGAGTGGCTCGAGTACTGCAACTCGCCGACGGGAACCACGACTTTGGCCGAACAGCGCGAGGCAAATGGGGACCGGGCCCCCTTCAACGTCAGGTACTGGGGCGTCGGAAACGAGTCGTGGGGTTGTGGAGGCAACTTCACTCCCGAGGAGTACGCTGCAGAGTATCGCCGTTTCGCGACGTGGGCCGTCCCCGATTACGGTTTGAACCTACGGTTCATCGGATCGGGGCCGAGCGGCAGAGACCTCGATTGGACACGACGGTTCTTTGCGGCGCTAAACGAGCGCCGTAACCTCGACCGGATGTGGGGTTGGGCACTGCACCACTACACCAGTGCGCCGAATGGTGAGGCCGTCGATTTTGACGAAACGGCATGGTACGATTTGCTTTCTAGTGCGAATCGCATGGATTCCCTAATCTCCGCTCAATGGCAGGTAATGGGGGAGTTGGATCGCAATCACCGCATCAAGCTCGTGGTCGATGAATGGGGTGCCTGGCATCGGATGACCACGAATGTAGATCCCGGCCATCTCTTCGGTCAGCAGTCGACTATCCGCGACGCACTCGTGGCAAGTCTCACACTCGACATCTTCCACCGCCACGCCGACAAGGTAGCGATGGCGAACATCGCGCAACTCGTAAATACGATTCATTCGCTTTTCCTTGCGGATGAGGACCAGTTCCTTCTCACGCCGACGTACCATGTGTTCGCGATGTACGCCGCACACCAGGGCGCTCGTGCCGTACGTACCGTGACCTCGGCGCCCACGGTTCATTGGACAAACGACGAGGGAGAAGAGCGATCTCTGTGGGGACTCAAAGGATCCGCGTCGGTGAACGACGAGACGCTAACGCTTACCGTGACTAACACGCACATGACAGAACATCGCGAAACCGAGGTCACGGTGCGCGGCGCAACGCTCGGCGATGTTACAGCCACCACTCTTGCAGCAGAAGATGTGCACGATCACAACACGTTCGAGGAGCCTGAGACAGTGATGCAGACTGTCGCGTCGTTAAATTCGCGTGGTTCTCCGTTTGTATACCGTTTTCCAGCTGCGTCTGTGACCAAGTTGGAGATTGAACTGCGGCGGTGACACACTTGAAATGAGGTGTTAGGCAGCCGGCGCTTGAGGATTGACTTTTATCATGCGAGTTTTGACGTCTGTTATGGTGTCGTAGCAAGCGGCATCGTGGGGGCCATAAAGCCTCCACCTGGCGGTTCGAAGCAGCTCGGCGCCTCTGGTTGTTGCATGTCTTGAGTTGTTCGTTGTGCCGGTGCTCGATTGCTAAGGTTAAACACCAATACATGCGGGCCTGGCGTGATGAAGTGGGGGCATACGATGCAAGTTGGGCATTTGACGGTTGCGCTCTCTGTGGCAACATACGATTGGAACCCCAAGACCATTGCGTTCTGCGTTGGTATGCACTTCATGCCGAACGCTGACGCATTGGTCGAACGCTCTGGGCTGGTAAAACCGGGATTCCATTGTACCGTAACACACAGCATCCTGTTTGCCCTCGTCGTTAGCGGCATAATTGCAATTTGGTCTCCCCACTACGCTGTCTTTGCTTTGGCTGCTATCCTGTCGCACTATGCCGCCGACATCGGAAGTACCGTGGGTTTGCCTCTGCTGTGGCCGTTCGTGAAAAAGCGCTACACACTGGCCCTATTCAAGGACACTGGATATTGGGGATGGGATATGTTGATCGGTTACTACAAGCAGCCAATGGCATGGGTGGTAGAGGGGGCAGTGCTCGTATTCTTGATTTACAGGCTATTCAAGATAGGCGTCCTCGGTTCGACATGATCCGATTTGCATGCATACAGACTGCCACTGGGACTGTATTGTAGTTGGAAGCGGGTTTGGGGGCAGCACCGTTGCGCTCAAGCTCGCATCAGCGGGATTGAACGTACTCGTACTCGAACGTGGCAAACGGGTGGATCGCGACGCAACAGCCTGGGATCCCCGCGCCATTCTAGTGGAACGAAAGTACGAGAGCACATCACCTGTCGAGGTAGATGAGCGTTCGGGGCGGCGGCGCACCCATTTCGACGCCGCTGTGGGTGGTAACTCGATTTTCTATGGCGCTGCATCCCTGCGGCTCCGACCCGAGGACTTCGATGCCCCATCCAACGTATCCTCAGATACACCCGAATTCGGTCCGAGAATGTCCTGGCCAATCGAATACGGGGATATGGAACCGTTTTACAGCGAAGCGGAGCGCGAAATCGGTGTCGCAGGTGTTATGGGGTCAGATCCTTACGAACCTCCTCGCTCGCATGGATTCAGCGAAACGCCACCGCCGTTTGGATCGTCAGCGCGGCTGATTGCCAATGCGGCAGAACGGCTGGGGCTCAAACCATTCCCACTTCCACTTGCGATGAACTTCGGCGCTGAATTCGATCGCCCCAGATGTGAGATGTGTATGACGTGCGATCTGTTTCCATGTAGGATCTGCGCCAAGAATGACATGGCGGTCACTCTGCTGCCGAAGGCGGAGGCTCTCGGGGTGACCGTACGAGAGAGAACCATCGTCAAACGTCTCGCTGTATCGAACGGGAAGGTGCGCGGGGTCGAGTGCATTGACCTCAACACTGGAGAGGAAACAACCGCATACTGTGACTTGTGTGTTGTTAGCGGCGGAGCGATTGCTTCCGCGGCGCTGCTCTTGTCGTCAGGCCTTCAGCATGTGGAGCCAAACGGTGAACTCATAGGTCGATACCTGATGCGGCATTGCAGTGGAATCGTGATCGGGATATTCCCGTTCAAGACAAACCCCGAACACCGTTTCCACAAGCAATTGGCGATATCAGACTTCTACCACGGACATCCGTCCAAAGAACCCAAGGGACCGTGGGGCCTGCTTCAAACGCTACAAACACCGCCGGCTGAGTATATCCATCACGCATCTCCGTACCCTTCGGTCATAGGTCATATAGGCGCGTGGACCCTGCAGTACCAGTGTTACCTGTTGTGCATTGCTCAAGACGTTCCCAACAGTGAAAACCGGGTGGATCTGGACCCTGTCCATAAAGATCAACACGGTGTGCCCATAGCTAGAGTCTTTCACAAATACGCGCAGCGAGACCTAGGAGCACGGAAAGCTTTATACCGCGAGGCCAACCGGATTCTCAGGCAAGCCGGCTCATTGATTAGACTACGGTTTCCTATACATACATATTCCCATGCGGTAGGGACGACCCGTTTTGGGACGAATTCAGAGGAGGCTGTATTGGACCCCTGGTGCCGGTTTTTCGGGGTTTCCAACCTTTTCGTGGTTGATGGTGGATTCATGCCGACATCCGGTGGAGTGAATCCCAGCCTCACAATTGCAGCAAACGGTTTTAGGGTCGGCGCCCACATTGCCGAACATTGGAGCGATTACGTTCGTTAGGAGCCGCTTTGAAAAGAGTCAATCTTTGTATTCTAGGATGTGGCTCGGTTGCACGACTGCATAGCAGAGTCGCTCGCACTCTTCGCGGACAAGTCAGTCTGCTCTTCGCCAGCCGGTCTCGCGAGCGCGCAGAGAAGTACAAGAAGGCGTTTCGTGGTATCGGTGCCTTCGGCAGTTATGAGGAAGCGTGTGGTCACGATAGTGTCGACGCGGTCTTTATATGCACTCCTCACGCGCACCACCTGGAACACGTTCGACTAGCGGCGGCCGGTGGAAAGGCGCTGCTCATCGAAAAACCGGTGGCTAGAAGCCTGGAAGAATTGAGCGAAATCGAGAAAGCTACCGCCGAGGCAGACGTGGTTTCGATGGTCGCAGAGAACTACTACTTCAAGCCGTTGACGCGCGTACTCCGATACCACATCCAACGTGGTGATATTGGACATCCGATGTTCATCGAACTCAAGAGAGTGGGTAGGAGCAAGACAAGCGGATGGCGCACAGACGCTGAGATGATGGGAGGTGGAGCTCTGCTCGAGGGAGGCATCCATTGGGTGAACCTGATGCGGAGCATTGGTGGTGAGGTAAAGGCGGTTGTGGCAGCAAAACCGCAGGTGCCGATCAAACAGGTTGCCCCTTATGAGGATAGTCTCGAACTCCTCTTCAAGTTTGCTGACGGCAGCGTTGGAAGGTTGCTACACTCCTGGAATCTGGTGAACCGAATCGGTGGACTGAGTATGTCCAGGGTGCACGGAAGCAATGGGAATTTGTTCTTCGAAAGCAACGGTCTCTTCGCAATTGTAGCCGGAATACGCAAGCGCTTTCGCATTCCCGGTCTGATTGACATTATGGGATACAGGTCGATGCTGGGCCATTTCTTGGAATGCGTTCGCGACAACCGCAATCCGTCGATGTCTTTGGCTTTGGCGCGGCGCGATATGCAGGTTGTGGAGGCGGCTTATCGATCGCTGGAGAGTGGTCGGTTTGAAGGTATGGCATCGCCATGATGTTATGGCATAAGACAAAATGCGGATCAGACAAAGGAGTTCTTGATCCGCCAGCAACGACCAGCCCACTGCGTATTCGGTTTACGGGTTTTCGTTGAGTCTCCGGACGAGCTTCGCGTACATTTCGGAGTATGAAGTGGCGGCGATTTCTCGATGGAAAGAATCTCGGTAGTTCCTGACCGTACTCGCACCGTCGACAATCATATCGAAAACCATCCATTCATCGCCGACCTTGTGCATGCGGTAGACGATCTCAATCTCATTGGGATGTTTGTAGGCGACCGTGTTCACCGTGGCATCGGTTCCGTTGATGGATTCGTGTAGGTATTGAACGCTATCCGCGGTGTGCACACTCAGTTTCTGCACTGACGAGTTCCTTATCAACTCTCGAAACACGTTTACGAAATCTGCCTGTTCCTGTTCAGTGCGCTCATCCCAGTATCGCCCTAATCCCCGCCTGGACAGTTCTTCAAAATCAATGAAGCTGTTTATGACGTCCTTGAGCCGCTCCAAATCACTCTGCCCGACGTCGTCTCCTGCCTCATCCAGAATCCGTTCCACTGCTTGATTCCTCGTCCTCACCACATCAATAGGGGACTGTGCGGTGACGGGTCGAAGGCTTGCCTGGGACACGGCCAGGATCAGCAGAACTCCTGTGCTCAAAACGCGAATTCTCTGAACGATCATCTGGATCGACAGTTCCCGGTCAGTTGGGGTACAGATCACGCCCTACGGCTTTTGCCAGCTTTGCAAGGGCAGTATTGAAGCTGAAGATATTCCGCAAATGCTCGCTCCTCATGGTGCTATGAGTCTGATAGGCATCGATGAGATCTTTAACCTCGCCGATCCCCAGATCGAAAGTCTGCGTCTCTGACCGCAACCAGTTCTGGCTGGCTCGTAACGCCAATCGACTATCGAGAATGTTCCGCTCGGCTTCCTTCAAGGCAAGATATGCCGTTCTCACATCCAGTCTAACACCCTCTGTCAGGATTGGTTCCTGTTCCGCTATTGCCTCTTGCTCGATCCGCGCGGTGCGGACGATGTCTCTGGTTTGAATCAAATTCAGGTTCCACCTCATTCCTAACACCACACCTGGACGGAAGAAGTTCGTGGGATTGTAGACGAAGGGGTTCCTTGGATCGAACCTGCCCGGTGCACGGTTATACTGAATTTGAGCGCCAACGTAGAACTGGGGCAAATAGTCACTTGTTGATGCGCGCACCAACGCCGAGCGAGCCGCGATGCCGGCCCTCAGCTGAGCAATCTCTGGGCGGTTGTCGAGTGCCAGTGCGACATAAAAGTCGAGGCTGTCCACCGTCAGGGGAATCTGCTCCAATCTTCGAGGGGCCAATTCGAAATTGACGGACTCGTCGAGTCCCATTGCCGTGCGCAGCGTAGCTTTCCCAATTTCAATCTCACGCATTGCTTCACGCTGTCGCTTTTCCACCTCGTAACGAAAGACTTGGATCTTGAACAGATCCGTCTGGCTCACGTCGTCGGCGCCGTCATCCAGCTTGGTTTGTATAGTTGACTGAGCATTGTCAACTTCGGTGAGCATCTCGCCGACCAGATCCAAGAGTTCGTATCCGAGCAACAACCCCCAAAACAGGGTGCGGATCTGCACCAGCACGTCCGTCGTCGTCGCTTCATGTCCGGCCCTTTCGGCCTCGACACCGAACCTCGCGGCAGTTGTCAAACTGCTCAACTTGCCGAACGTCCAGATCGGCTGGATGAGCTCAAAATCTACTTGTGTGAACAGGCCCAGATTCGAGAAAGCGAACGAAGTGTCCGGAGATATCAACGCGCCTCCAGACGTATACGAGCCCCGAGCATCGGGGATCGGACCGATTACCTGCCCCAATGTTAAGCTGGGGAGGTAGCGGGCGTGGGCCGCCTGGTCACTTCTCGCTTCCGCGAGATCTAGTCTCCTTACCGCATCGTGGACTGACGGGTGATGCTGAAGCGCAAGTTGCTCACACTCTGCGAGGCTCAGGGTGCGTTCTTGCGCTTGTTGCGAACTGCAATTGGCGCTCGACCAAACGCAGAGAAAGGCAGCGAGAAGCAGAGATCTCTCGAGCATCGAGTACCCCCTCAAATGAACGATGCTGCAGCAACAACGCAAAACCATGTGCAACGGTGTGTTGGCTGGTCGCAACTCACGGCTGTACGGTTATGGCTTCCGGATCGCTTGGGCACTCTGCAGCCTGGCTGGAGTCCTCGGTAGTCATCGGTAACCCCATCTCCGGTTGCTGATCGGCGTTCCGTTGGCGAAACGGACGTTGGTTGACCGCCACAGTGGCGGGAAGCAAAATGAATGTGGCACCGATCCCCACGATGGGCAGCGCTAGGGGGAGTTGACCGACAATGGCCAGTAGCATTGCCAAGAAAGCGAACATGTCTCTCTTGCCAAGGTATTGCAGCACTTTCAATACCCGACTGATCAAACCTGTTCCGCTCTTGAAGCTGTAGGGAACCGATAACGCACTACCCGATGTCTTTGCGCGGATCAAGTACGCCGATATTGCCACCATACTGGCAGAGGCAGAGACAAGACCAACGACGCCCCAGAAGAAATAGAAATCTGGCAGGCCCGACCGATGGACGCCTATGATCAGACCGACAACGAACGCAAAATACGATATCTGGTCGCAGATGGTGTCTATCCACTCGCCCCTAACACTCGTGCGAAACGTGAATTTCGCCACCTCGCCGTCTGTCCCGTCCAGGACCGAGGCAAGCTGAAAGAGCAATCCGCTCAGCAAGAGGGGGGCGTAACCACCGACTGCAGCGAACCATGCCGAGCCCAGCCCAACAATCAACCCCAAAACACTCACTTGGTTGGGAGTGATTGGTGTTCTCACTAGGAGCCTACTCAAGCTAATCGAGACTGGCCTGTTGATATATCTGGAAATCGGTCCGTCGGTCGGTTTGCGTACGTTTGCAATGAGCTTGCTCTCCGCATCCTTTGCATCTTCTAGTGTATCTATGTCGTGCCAAGTGCGGCCGCAGATGTCTGTGGCCATCGCCAGGCCTGAGTCCGCCAATTCTAGGATGCCGGCCGACAATGTTCTCCGGCCATTGGCGCATGCCTTTTTTAACGCCTCAAATAGACCTGGCGTTGCGAGGAACACACCTGTGTCGATCGCATCGTAAGATTTCAGTGACTTGCCAATCGCCACGATCCGCCCGTCCGCCACCTGCACTTTCGTGGCTTCCTCGAGGTCGGAGACCGACGCAACATCATAGTCGACGGCGAGATTCACGCCGTCGCTATCGCAACCATGCTCCTTCAGTGCCGAAACGACCGACGGATCGAATACATGGTCTGCCATTGCGAGGATAAAAGGCTCCTCGATTGCCGATTCTCCTCTTAACACACTCAATCCATTGGGCTGCTCCCACTGGTCGTTGTGAAGCCAGTGAACCCGGATATTCAGCCTGCTGATCTTCTCTATGCCACGTCGGACTCTGTCGGCCTCATATCCAAGAACGACGTATGCGTCGCTGATGCCGGCCTGCTCGAGTGTGAAGAGTGTACGGGCCAGAAGTGGCAAACCGAGGAGGCGAAAGATAGGCTTTGGTACATCGCTCATGAGCCTATTGCCATTGCCTGCTGCCAGCACTAACGCCTTCGTTACGATCTGACTGGTCTCAAACATGCTGTATCCTCGTCAAACTCAAGATGGCATGTAAATATGTGACGACTAATGTAACGCGAACTTTCCAAATGACTCGGATCAGAGTTCGCATGAGCGAGCGCTCACGTGTTTCTAAGGCAGCGCTGCATAATACGCTAATCTAGGAAGCTCGCCAGGGTCGATTTCTGAAACTCATAAGCTAACCGGCGTTCCGATCTCTTGTCACTACGTTTGGGTAGACTGCTCGGCCTCCAGGAACGCGGAGGGAACGCTTGGAGGATGTCACAACTGTAGGCGGTACTCGGTGATGATCCCGCCCCAGTTGTTAGAGAGAAGAAGGGCAACAACACAATCCAGCCTCCTGCTTGATTTCGATGCCCTCGGCTCACGCTCGACAAAGTCCGGTGTACGATTTGAGCGTCCAATTTAGCTACTTCTTGACGACGCACATGACATGTGGTCAATTCTTCACGTTCCGTTGGTCGCGTCTAAGTCAGCAGGTTGGGGCCGGTGGTGGAGGAGAGCAAGGAGACAGGAGCCCAAACGTGCGATGTCCTAGCTGCCGTTCGCATAACTTCAGTTCTGCAGAGATCAACTACTTCCCGCTCCAATGTCTCTGAGTCCGGCGGAGGGGTATTGATATGGGCGATGTCAACAAACGCAAATTCGCTTCCTATCGGTGCATGGCGTCCTCAATCGCTGGCATACGGGTCGTATCCATGGCTGAGAACCGGTTATGAGAATGCGTGTCGCACACAAATTCGCATTTGGTAGTGTGCTGTTGCCGTTGGCACCGCTTTGGGTGGCCATCCAAGAAGAACCGCAGCGGGAGATTTTGTTCGACGACTTTTCTTCATCCACGATCGGCTTGTTTCCAGATGTATGGAGATGGCGGCGGGACAGAGCAACTGGCGATGTGTCCAACGCTATCAGGGATGGTGTTGACATCTTCCGGTATGTTATCGATGGCACCAGCAGCAACAAATACCTGCATGTTCGAGATGAACACCGTCCTGGTCATTCAGTGTCGCTGTACCTCGAGACCAAGAAGTTGTTCTCATGGGAGATCGAGGAATTCCCAATTCTGAGCTGGCGTTGGCGCGTCAATGAAGTACCGCCCGATGCAGACGAGCGCTACACAGAGACCAACGACACACCAGCATCCGTGCTGGTGCTATACGGCAAGAAGTTTCCCTTCACACCCATCTCGATCAAATACGTATGGAGCTCCACTCTCCCCGTTGGTGCTGTTGCGTATCGTCCAGGTAGAGGTCGGCCCTATATCATTGTGCTGGGTAGCGGCACGGCGCGGTTGGGAGAGTGGATTACGGTTGAGCGCAATGTACTCGAAGACTACGTTACGATCTTCGGTAAGGCTCCCCCCGAAAGGCCGGAGGCGGTCGTCATTAGCTCTGATGCAAACCGCACGCCCGGTGGAGTTGCAGACGCAGACTATGATGATTTCAAGGTTCTGTCACGCTATTCTGATGGTTTTCCCAAGGAGCCGTTCGAACTGCTGTTCGAGTTCATGGAAGACAACCGATAGCCAACAGGCTAAGAAACACACAACGACTCGCATTCGAGAACTGCGTCATGTCACCTAATTTCGACACTCCAATAGCGATCCTGAAGTGACAATTCATCATCCCCACTCTTGGGTGGCAGACTTCTTTGACCGGAGAATAGAACCCGTCGTAACGGTAATTCATCGACGGTTCTGGCTGGTAATTCTGGCAGCGGTTCTCCTGACACTAGCTGCGCTCTACTCTTTGGTCGGCGGTTTGGTGGTCGATGGAGGGCCGGTTATCGATGTCAACACCGACTTGTCCAGTCTACTTCCGGACGACTACAAGACCGTAGAAGCTCTCAACAAGATCAGGGCGGAAGTCGCCGGAATCGACAAGCTGGAAGTTCTAGTGCAGAGCGATTCGTTCAATGCTTCACTGAGCTTTGCCGAGTCACTGATTCCGGCGTTGCTGGAACTGAGGAATCCATCCTCTAACGAACCGTTCATTGGTAGTGTCGAGTATCGTAACGAAGTTGAGTTCTTCGAACGGAACCAACTGCTTCTGGTCAGCATTGAAACTCTGCACGATCTGCAGTCCCATATTGAACGCCGTATACAGGAGGAGAAGGACCGACTGAACCCCCTAATCGTAAACGACCTCTTCGGTTCCGAGAGTGACGATGATATGGGCGGTGAGGAGATGAGCTTGAGCGAACTGGAAGAGCGATATGACGCTCTTGTGCCAAAAGAGTACTTGGCCACAGACGACGGCTCCATTCTGATGTTACGCTGTTTTCCGTACGGCAGTTCGCTTGATTTGTCCAATGCGCAGACCTTGTATTCAGCAGTCCAGGACATCATCGATGAGCTGAATCCAGCAAAGTACCATCCATCGATGTTCGTTGAACTGGGCGGTGAGGTCAGAAACCGGGTCGAGGAGTACGAGGTTATCACTACCGACGCGATCCGCAACCTCATCGGCGGCATGATCGTTCAAGTCATTATCATCATTGTTTTCTTTCGACAACCCATCCGACTCAACGGAAAAGCGACGTTTGCGGCAAGAGCCTTCACGCTTGCCGCGGGTCTGCTTCGGCAGCTCGTAGCTGCCGTGATAATTGCATTGCCGTTGATTCTATCCATAATCTGGACCTTCGGTCTCACTTCGTTGGTAATTGGTGGTCTCAACACCATAACAGTGTTTCTCTTCGTGATCCTATTTGGCATGGGCATCGACTTTGGCATCCACACGTATTCACGGTATTTGGAAAGCCGCATAGCCGGTGCGGATGTATTGGCGTCTCTTAAGACAACGATCGTCAAGACTGGTGCCGGCATATTCACCGCTGCCTGCACTACGGCAGCTGCGTTCTACGCACTGACGGTGGCTGACTTCAAAGGCTTTTCAGATTATGGGTTTATCGCCGGCACGGGGATTCTGTTATCCATGGCGGCGATGCTGTTTTTGCTGCCCGCATTCATCACGCTCGGTGAGAGATTCGGAATCATAAGTGCCGTGCGCGTCACGCTAGGTGAAGGTCCGAAAACTCACAAACGACCGTTGCGCCATTATCGATTGATGGTGGGGTGCGGGCTAGGGGTGGTTCTGGCGGTTGTGTTTTTCCTCCCTAAACTGGGTTTTGAGTACGACTTTCGTGATCTAAGGTCGAATCTGCCGGGTCTGCAAGAAGTGAAGGCGAAGATTCACGATCTCAGGATGGAAGCAGAAGGCGAGGATCTAGGCTCGCCCGCGGTCATACTTGCAGACAACTACGAAGAACTACTGGAGCTGACCGACGTTGTCCAAGACCTGATAGCTGCCGACACTACCTATCCCACCATCGAGAAAGCAGAAAGCATCTTTGACCGACTACCGCACGATCAAGAAGAGAAGCTGGTAATCATCCGCGAAATGCGGGCGCTGATTGATGATGAAGGCTTGGATATTGTAGAGGGTGATGATAGGTCACGGCTTCGCAGGCTGAGAACCGCGCTGGATGTGGACGCGCCGTTTACGGTAGAGCAGGTTCCATTGAGTGTGAAGAGGAGATTCTTGGGACGTGATGGAAGTGTCGGCAATTTCATGTTCATTTACCCCAGTGTCTTGCTGCGCGATGGGAAGAACTCGATTGAGTTTGCGAAAGACCTTCGGTCTCTGTCTACGATGGGTGGAATCGAGACTTCGTCAGGATCCATATACTACGCATCAAGCGGTTCAATCATTGCAGCCGACATGTTGTTGCTGATGCAGCGCGATTCCAAGGTCGCGATCTTACTGACAACCTCAATAGTCGTTCTATCAGTTTTGCTGGCGTTTCGCTTCACCAAGTACGCCTTTTTGGTATTCTCACCTTTGGTCGTCGGATTCTTTTGTCTTTGGGCGATTCAGCTAGTACTCGGAGTGAAATACAATCTCTACAATATGGTGATGCTGCCTGTGATCATTGGATATGGAGTGGATGACGGGATCCATATGATGCATCGTTACCTAGAGGAGGGTGCCGGTTCTCTTCGCAAAGTAATCCGAACCACCGGGTGGTCGGTGTTCATGACGACCGTAACCACGTGTGCTGGGTTCGGGGGGTTGATCTTTGTGCGCCACGGTGGTCTCCAGTCCATGGGGAAGTTGGCGGTAGTCGGTTTGATCCTGGCAATGTTAGCGTCCTTGTCCTTCCTTCCGGCTGCATTGCAGTGGCTTGAATTGCGCGGTACGCAAGTGGCTACCGACGCAGAGGGCTGATTATTGCACCTGGTTGGTGACACCTCATTGGTTGTATCTCGTTTGGCGTGGTCGCGATTACAAGGTCAACACCATGCAATTTTCGGACGATGAGGAACAAGGCGATCATTGGGACTGCTAGGCTGTATATCCTCAACGGGTTCATTTAGGAGGGGCCGTTGGTAGCTGGAAGTCGTTGCACAAAGGTCTTGATGCTTACGTCGTGTACTGGCCGGGGGGGGGCCGGCAATAGCCTTTTTTTGATGTTGAAACACTTTGATCGTGAGTTGATTGAGCCAGTGGTGGTGATGCCAAGCGATGGAGTGATTGGGAAGAAGCTCAACGTCAGGGGAATAAAGACCATCCATTCTAGCCGTCTCAGAGAACGTTTATATGAGCATCGGTTTCGGAGCGTCAACCGTTGGACGCTTACCTTGTCATTCTTACTGAACGTTTGGGATTCACTAGTCTTTATTCACCAATTGAACCGCATACTAAAGACCGAAGCAGTCGACGTCGTTTACTGCAACCACATGATGGTGAAGGTGATGGGGATATTGGCTGGTTCTCGAAGAGGCCTTCCGGTGATTACGCATTGTCGGACCATCTATTCTGGTTCGCTAGAGAGGCTCTTCTATGTCGTATTCTCTTCGCTGCCTACCGTGAAACGCATCGTGGCCGTGTCTCATGCCGCAGCAGCCAACTATCGGGCATTGGAACACAAGGTGCGGGTCGTTCATAATGGGGTGGACTTGAAGGAACATTCGGCTTCGATTCATGCCGGCAAGTTGAGACAACGTTATGATATCTCAAACTCGACGATCGTTGTTGGGTACGTAGGCCGGCTCGTCAAATGGAAGGGTGTGCACATACTCCTGGAGGCTGCCAAGAAGGTCGCAGGGTTGAGGAGCAACATCGCATTCGCTGTCGTAGGAGGCGATGTACCCGGATCAGCTACTAAAACCCTGGACGAATACGGCGACTTTCTCAGAAATAACGGTTTGGATACTAGGGTGTTTCTAACAGGGTTTCAGGAAGACGTTCATTCGTACCTCGTGGATCTCGATATTGTTGTAGTACCATCCTTGAATCCTGATCCGTTCCCGCGAACCGTCATTGAGGCTATGGCGTTTGGGAAGCCTGTCATTGCTTCCGCACTGGGAGGAATTCCTGAGGCCATCCGACATGAGAGGACAGGTATTCTCGTGGAACCAGGGAACGTCTCCGAAATAGTCACGCTAATACTCCG
>CAYTDU010000034.1:0-16846 GCA_964436395.1 uncultured Gemmatimonadaceae bacterium
CCTTGGACTGTCATTGTCGGTGCGCACTTGTCAGCAGCGACCGGGTGTAAAAGGTACGGTCGGGTAAGCATAGACGCCACGGGGTTTGTACGCATCTGGGGCTCGCGCATATGCGTCTAGTGTGTTTTCTTACATGACTCTTGATATATAAGGACGATGTGAAACGGTAGAGGCCCATGGGATATCCGAAGAAACACAGAGGTAGAAGGAAGATTGGAAGCAAACGCCGCCGCATGCGACGCAAGCGGCGCAAGGGCCTCCGTCTGCGAAAGAAATAGGGGTCACCTAACCCCTCTCAATTTCCCCGGGCGGTAACGCACCCAACTCCACACCGCCCGGGCGGTACCACCCCCGACACATCACCACACGGCGGTACCCAGCCTCGCACCGTACAACCCGGCGGTATGGCGGTAGGGAACGCTTTGTTTAGGCATGGTCCGCCTTACCGCCTTACCGCCTTACCGCCTTCAGTACCTCCAGCTCGTAAGATCTGCCCCCTGCGGGGCTGCCGCTTCTATACGAGCAAGAATCTTGGGCACGTACATCGTATTGTATCTGAGCCGGGAGATGTGATTAGGGTTGTTTTGGTCTCCGTTCCAGCAGTGTTCGGCTCTGTCTCCGTAGTCCACTTCGCCCCCGTAGTACGGATTCGTTGTGCTCTCCAGGAACTCCTCGGTTAGGTACACGGCGTTGTTCAGATAGTAGTTATCCATGTCCCCGCAGTAGATGTGCACTTTGCCTTCGAGTCTGGGACCGAGAGTCCTCCAGTCGCGTTCCATGATGTAGCGTAGGTCGTAGTTTTCGCGCCAATACTCGGCGACGTCGTGGTCGATTTCGCCAGTGCGCTTGTCCCAAATTGGTTTCGGGTATCCGTCGTCACCCATGGGCGAGTACGTTGCCTGCCAAATGTCCCACTGCTGGCCCGATCGGCCGTGACTGCCCAAGACCATCTCCAGATGATTGTCGTCTTTTACTGTAGTGCTAACGTGGCCCAGCCAGTTACGGCGCGCCGGTCTCTCCAAGAGCTTGAATGCGCTCTCGTAGTAGTAGGCATTCTGATCCTCATAGATGTTGATCAATGTGTAGGCGCGGAAGTCGATTGGATCTGGACATGCTGCGAAAGTGCCATTGAAATCGTCCGGATACATGACTTGAACCGCGAGGGTTTCCCAACCACCGGTTGAGCCGCCGTAGGTGAATCGTGCCCATCCCTCGCCGATGCCGCGGAACTGTTCTTCGATGTACGGCACGAGCTCGTGCATGATTGCGTCGCCCCACGGTCCCTGACTCGCCGAGTTCACGGCGTATGAGTCGTCGTAGTAAGGGGTCGCATGTTGTACCTCGATGATCAGCATGCGTGGAAAATCTGGCCCCGTCCACGTCTGGTAGAAATCATATGCTTCCTGTTGCTGTATCCGATTGTATCCGTGGACATCGAACCGTGAGGTGTAATCGGGCTCGAGATTCGGGTCGGGGGGCTCAGTCCTGAACCCACCGAAGTCGTAAGGGAAGTGACCGTGGAAGATCACAAGCGGATACCGGGCTTCGGGATGTTCGTCGAACCCCTCGGGCAGCAGTACATGGGCGCCGAGGTGCATCGGGCGCCCCCAAAACTCCGTGAGCAGATCGCTTTGAATTCTGACGTGCTTGATGTAGTCGGTGTCTTCAGGCGGTTCGATGGGAGGTATAGTCTGATCGAGAGTGATCGTAATTCGTTCCGTCGAGTTAGGGTCTACGTGAATGAGCCGTGGGGCGGAGTAGATGTTGCCGGGTGCCCGGTTCCAGTGCTGCCCCTCACCACGGTCCATCGGCAGTTTCACTGTCTTGCCGTTGGCCAGGTTGAAAGTCTCATACTTGTGGAGCAGCGCTTGAACGTAGTAGTCGCCCGGTGGTATCAGCGCCACACTCTCGAAGGGGAAACCGAATACGCCGGCGTCGATAACCGCTTCTGATCCCGGTGCCAGGCCGTCAACGTCTATGCCGAAGACTAAAGGTGCACTAAGACCGGGCGAGACTTGGAAACGCGGTTCTGGTTCTTCAATGTTCGATAGAATCAAAATGATTCGTCCATCCAACGGTTCGGGGCTGGATGACTGGTCAAAGGAAATCCCGAACTCGAGTGGTGCGGAGTGATCGATTTCAGCAGGAAGGCGATAAGCGAGCTGTTCACCGCCTCCGCAAGATACTAGAGCGCTTGTCGAGATGAACAATGCCAGAGACAAGCCAAGGAGTCTCTTGGTTAACATGGTGCGGTCCTTTTCTGAGGTTAGACGTGCCGAAAGTAGCTCTGTGGATGCCGTTCGGCTAGTTACAAATCAACTACCTGTCAGAAGTGCCGCAAGGCAACGACGGGATCGACCTTTGCAGCGCGGCGCGCGGGATAGTAGCCTGCGGCCAGGCTAACCAGGATGGCGAATGCCATAGCTCCGAAAATCAGCAGTGGCGCAAAAGCGACCAGGTTTACGGCGACCTCACCCACGCGCTCGAACTGAATGTTTGCAATGACGTTCGTAATGCGCGCGACAAAATATCCGAGAATCAGACCGCCGATTCCTCCGAGAACACCGATTACGCCGGCCTCAGTGAGGAACAAACGCATTACGTCGCCGTCTGTTGCGCCCATCGACTTCAACAGCCCTATCTCTCTGGTACGTTCGAGAACTGCCATTACCAGCGTGTTGACGATCATCATTGCAGCGACGATGAGGCTGACCCCGCCTATGGTCCCAAGCAGGCTGTTCATGAATAAAAAACCTCGGCGCACTTGACCGATCTCGTCCAGAATCGACCGGGCCGTGAAGCCCAACGCTTCTATGGAGTCCTGAACCGCACGCACCACCATCACGTCGGTAGCCAACACCTGCACCATCGAGTAGCTGCCGGTTCCGACATTACCTGTCAGCACCGATTCGAGATTCTGGTAAGTCAGTGAGTACAGAGGTTCGACGAGCTCGATAGGAACCCACAGGGAAAGCCCGACCAAGTCGCTTAGGTCTCCTCCGCCTTTCACGATCCCGACCACTTTGAGATCGAGTTGTATAGGCTGGAATACTCCAAGGGACATATTGCCGAGCATATCACCCAAGCCCGGGATTCGCGCTGCCATGAAAGTCAACGTCGTATCCACCAGCTCGTTCAACTCAGAGCTGTCCGGCACTAGTCTTCGAGCAGCCCGTTCGGATAATACGATCACGTTGCGTTCGTCGGCAGCATATATACGGCCCGCCACGAGCTCAACCGTGCCCTGCCGAATTTGCTCTTCGAGGATACGGGCCGGCATACCCTCGAGGTTGCGAAACATCTGTTCGTCTCCCGCGCGCAACAACCCGGCTATCAAGATCCGAGGGTACGCGTCTCGCACGCCTGGGAGCGTCTTGAATAACTCCGTTTTCGAAGCGTCCAGCGCAGGCAAGGAATCGGGCGGCATGGTATCTGACGGCTCTTCCTGGCTCACCAGAACCGAGGTGAGAATGTTTCCCTCGTTGAATGCTTGGATCACGACCCGCTGTGTGCCAAGCCCCACCGATACCATGCTGGTCATGGCACCTATCCCGATCGCGACTCCGGCAGCCGTCAGAAACGTGCGCAGCAGCGTCTTGCGGAGGTTGCCGAAGGCATAGCGGAATTGATCTCGGAAGATCAAATCTCATCCTCCGTGACGATCCGACCGTCTTCGAGGCGCAACATACGATTGCAGTGTAAGCGTACTGCGGCTTCGTCGTGGCTGACGAGCACGACCGTCAGATCGTAGTCGCTGTTGAGCCGGCGCATTAGCTCGAGGATCTCTCGGCTGGTGCGGCTGTCGAGGTTGCCAGTGGGCTCGTCGGCCAGCAACAGCTTCGGCTGTTTCGCCAACGCGCGCGCTATTGCAACTCGCTGCTGTTCTCCTCCAGACAGCTCCGAAGGGAGATGGTCCAGCCTCCGGTCGAGTCCGACCCGATCGAGTGCTTCCTCGACAAGTTGCGTTCGGTCTGCGGGTGGTATGTTCTGGAGCAACAGCGGTAGCTCTACATTTCCAAAGGCGCTCTGCGCCGGGAGGAGATGGAAGGCCTGGAATACGATACCGACGGTGTTCCGCCTGTATAGAGCCAGGCGGCGACCGTCCAATGAATCGAGGCGTTGACCCATCACCTCGAGGTGGCCGGACGACGGCGTGTCGAGGCCGCCGATCAGGTTGAGGAGCGTTGTCTTGCCGGAGCCACTGGTGCCCACGACCCCGAAGAACTCCCCGATGCTCACGTCGAAGGTTACTCCGTCGACGGCGTGGACAGCGTGTTCACCACGCTGGAAGTGACGCCTGAGTTCGGAGCAGCGAATGGCGAGGATACGTATACCCATCCTTTGGGGTTGTCGCGTGTCCGCAAAATGGCGCGCCATCTTCTGTCTGGCGCCGTATTCAAATAGGGAATGTAATGTGCCCTAATAATCGATGTTCCGCATTCAAAATTGCGACCTTACTTTTCAACACTCGTGAAACTGAGAACGGATGAGTTCTTGATCCTCGCCGTGTTGTGCGATGGTGAAATGCACACCAGCGGCCTAATGCAGGCGGCCTATCGCAAGTCGGGTGGTGGGTTGGTGTTGCGATCGGCAGGGTTGCATGGTGTGTTGCGACGTCTGGTGAATAGTGGCCTGATCGCAAGGGTCGAGAAGCCGAATCCAGAATCTGGTGGGGCAAGCCAACGGTCATACTATCGAATTACAGCTGCGGGCCTCCATCTGGTGCAGTTGGAGGCGGAGGAACGGGCAAGGGGGGGCGAGTAGTAAGCGGTGAGTAGGGAGACAGGGTAACTGCCGGCGTCGGTGGCAGCTACGGTACAGGCCGAAGAATAGCGGGAAGGTGTATTTCACCATCACTCCTTGACATTTTCGTGCCACATTGTACTATAACACTAGAACAATAGATAATTAGCTCAATACGACATGAAAGACGCGCCATCGTGAACATGCGCATCGATCCGAAGAGTGGAGTACCGTTCTACCGGCAGATTATTGAGCAGGTGAAGTTCGCCATCGCTCGTGGTGATTTGCAGCCGGGCGATCAACTGCCGACGGTCCGCCGACTGGCCGTCGATCTTTCCATTAACCCCAACACAGTGATTCGTGCTTACCGCGAGCTGGAGATCGGGGGCGTGCTCGAGACCCACCAGGGTTCGGGGACCTTCGTAGGCCAAGAGAAACCCCAAGTAGATGAGCTCGAGCGACAGCGGATGTTAGACCAGATTCTCACGGAACTTCTGGCACGTGCCACTGGTTACGGCTTTTCCCTCCACGATGTACTCGAAGGCTTGCGCCGCAGAGAGGAGATACCATCATGATGTCATTGATTGGCGGAACCCATGGAAGCCCAAGTAGCCAACGGAGACTCCATAAGAGGATCGCTGTACTAAAGCGGGGCGACTTCCGCTTTGGACCGCTAAACGTGTTCTTGCTAGTAGCCCTTTTCGTGGTGGGTTTGAGCGTCCATCTCAACATCCACCCTGTGACTGTCGACGCAGTATTGTTCGCCATCTGCTCGGCAATCGCACTCTCTGTGATCTTGAGCGTCTTCCCGTTTTGGGAAACCGTTGTAGTCCTCGCTGCCGGAGATGCTCTTTCGGCATTCTGGCATCTGCAGCCGGAAAGCGAGATCCTGATTGCAACGGCCGTGGTCGCCACGATCATCGCACCGTCGATTCAGATAGCATTCCAGTGGGAAAAGGCCGTCCTGCTTCGGTTCGGCAAATTTCGTGGGCTCCGAAAGTCAGGGCTCTTTGTCGTGTTCCCGGTCATGGACAAGGTGACCCAGTTCGTCGATCAGCGAGTGAGAGTAACAGACTTCAGCGCCGAAACCACGTTGACCTCCGACACGGTTCCGGTGAATGTCGACGCTATCGCGTTCTGGATGGTCTGGGATGCCGAGAAAGCGGTGCTGGAGGTTGAGGATTTTGCTGACGCTGTGGTGTTGTCTGCGCAGACAGCGCTGAGGAACGCGATCGGCATGAACGACCTTGCCGTTCTCTTGTCTGAGCGCGAAAGGCTCGGAAAAGAGGTGCAGCGAGTCCTTGAGGACAAGACCTGCACCTGGGGTATTACCACGCAGGCAGTCGAGATTCGCGACATCGTCATTCCCAAAGGGCTCGAGGACGCGATGTCCCGACAGGCGCAGGCAGAACGGGAACGCCAGAGCCGAATAATCCTCGGGACAGCCGAGGCAGAGATAGCAGAGAAATTTGCCAGTGCATCGGAGCACTATCAGGATAACTCCGTAGCACTGCACCTGCGTGCCATGAACATGGTGTTCGAGGGGTTGAAGCAGAAGGGTTCAATGATCATCGTGCCTTCAACGGCGGTTGAAACCATGGGGCTCGGAGCACTTGGCGGGTTGACCGCGTTCGGCAAGAGTGGCGCGCCATCCAACGCCGGTCCGGCCCAGACAGAAGTAACAACAGCGACGGAATAGAGATGCTTGCAACAGATACAGACACGATCCTGAGCCTCAAAGGGCTCAGGAAATCGTACGGCGAAGTGGTCGCAGTGGACGATTTGTCGTTGGACGTGCGACGAGGAGAGATCCTTGGTCTACTCGGCCCGAACGGTGCCGGAAAGACGACAACCATTCACATGGTCTGCGGATTACTCCGGAGTGATGCAGGTGAGGTTCTCATTGATGGTCGCTCGTTGGAAAGCGAGTACCGCGAGTGCAAACCACTCATTGGGTTGTGTCCTCAGGATCTGATCATATGGGAGTCTCTGACCTGTTTGGAACAGCTCGAATTCATCGGCCGGCAGTACGACCTCGACCGAACAACTGCATGGCACAAGGCCAACGATTTGCTCGAAGCTCTCGGGCTGGCAAATGAACGGAATAGACTCGCCTTCTCTCTCTCGGGCGGTATGAAGCGAAGGCTCAATATAGCGTTGGCCTTGGTGCACGAGCCTCGAATCTTGATTCTCGACGAGCCACAGGCCGGCCTAGATCCTCAGAGCAGAGTGCTCGTGCGGGACTACATCAAATCGCTTCGCTCGGAAACGACAGTGGTTCTCACCACACATGACATGGATGAAGCGGACCGGCTTTCGGACAGGGTCGCCATCATAGACCGCGGACGCCTTTTGGAGCTAGATACACCGGACGGCCTGAAGAGCAGGGTCGGTGCGGGCGACGTGCTCGGCATTCGGCTTTCGAACGGGCAGGAGAAAAAGCTTGATGACATGATGGGTAGTTTGCCGGAGGGTCTACGAAACTTGATATGCCACAACGGAACGTTGCGTTTCGTGGCATATGATACCATGGATACACTTCCGACGGTGTTCAACGAGCTTCGCAACAACGGCTTGGAGGTAGAGGACTTGTCCATTCGCAAGAAGACGCTTGAAGACGTCTTTATCGCGCTGACAGGTCGGAGGCTGCGCGAGTGAGGTTCTTTAGTCTGGTCCGCAAGACGACGCTCGAGAACTTGCGAGACTGGAAGATCCTCGTGATGACACTCACATTTGCGCCCTTTTTCACGGTGCTGATGCACTTCTACTTCGATGCAGCAACGGAATCACCGTACAGACTCGCGCTCGTGAACAGAGACGAGGGCGCGATTTCTCCCGACGGCAATACCGTGAACCACGGTCTGGATCTGATAGAAGCTCTAGAGCTTGCCGCTGCGACTGAAGGCAGCGAGGTGCTTCGAGTTTCTGAAGCGGCCGATAGCGGGTCGGCGATAGCAACGCTTGAGGCTGGATCGGTGGATCTCGTGGTAATAGTGCCGGAGAGCTTCACTGCTACCCTCGAAGCGCACAAACTCGGCAGCGTGGCTGCAGTCGCAATCGTCGCCACCTACGGCGATCCCGCCAACGCAAGGTACCTTATGGCGGCTGCATGGAGTGATGCAATCACCTACACGTATGCCGCAGAGGTGGCAGAAGTCGATGGTCCCATAGAGGTGAGTATGAGGACCGTCGGCCGTGAAGAAACCCTGAGCGAGTTCGACCTCTACGTTCCTGGCCTGCTCGCGCTCGCCGTCATCATGTTGATGTTCACGGCCGCAGCCTCCATCATCAGGGAGAAGGACAAGGGTACACTCATGAGACTGCGGATCTCAAACATGACGACCGCAGAGTGGTTGCTTTCGGTGTCGTTGGTCCAGTTGTTACTGGGAGTGATAGCGGTGGCCCTTACTCTCGCCACTGCCATGATGTTCGGTTACGAACCTTCGATGCCACCTTTTTCACTACTGTTGTTGAGTGCGTTGTCGAGCCTCGCAATCACGGGGATCAGCGTCTTGGTGGCGGCATGGCTCAGAACCATCTTTGACTTGATGACGATTGGATGTTTCCCGTTCTTCATCCTCATGTTTTTCTCCGGGAGCATGTTCCCCCTCCCAGACATAACGGTATTCGAATTGGCTGGGAGAACGGTGAACCTGAACGACATCCTGCCAACGACACATTCGATATCTGCGTTTGACGGTCTCCTTAATAGAGGGTTTGGGTTGGGAGACGTTTGGTTTGAAGTAGTGGCGATAGCGCTTCTCAGTGTGGTGTTCTTCACCGTTGGAACTGCTGTGTTCGCTAGGCGTCATATGTCCCCCAACGCTATCTGATCGATTCGATGAGAAGACTCGCACGATTGGCAGGGTTTTGCGGGAGGATCGTGAGCTCGATTTTGACTTTCCCCAGAGTCTGGCTCCCGAATTGGTCGAACGGTTGAGAGGAACGCCGGCGCGGCTTGCAGAGCGCGTCGAGCTACTTCCGGGAGGCTGACACTAGGACATAACCAGTCAGTGACTCTCCAGCTGGCGGAAAGCGGCCAGAAAAACCCTTCGCATTCTTACACCCTGGATATCACCTGAGACGGCATCCAGTGCTTTGAAGTCGTACGCGTCACCCTGGCGTACATATCCGATCCAGAACGGATAAAACATCTGCTCGGCGTCTGGTACTGTCTGGACCGTTGTCATCGACTTGTTGCGCAATCCGTGCTCCAATAGCAGCCGTTTGTATTGATCCAACGCGATCTCCTGGGCCGCGACGCCCGACAAGCTGAACTCGCAACGCTGCTCGTCTCCGACAGGTGCGACCTCGAATTCATCGGTCAGGAAGAAGACACCCTCTCCGATGAGTCCATCTATGGCGATGGTAACGAGCGGTTCCTTCGTCGAGCCGGACAATTCGATAGCGAAACGATAGTACGGGAGATAGAGGAGTTCTGTTCTCGCAGGGGCTGCCGGCTGCCGGCTCAGTTTGGCCAGTACGGATCTTCCCCGAGCCGAGAACAGGTCGATTGCTCGTTCGCGAGCAATCGCGGGTACGACAGCGTACAACGACGCGCTCAGGGGTGGAGTCTCTTTCGCCGTTGGTTCGCTCGTCCTTTGAGCACCGATATTAGCCCGACTCCCAGAAGCAGAGAACCGGCAATGATGTTGGTGACAACACCGCGCAGGAGTGGTACCTGATCCGTCTCCCTCACGAACAAGGTGGCGAACAGGACGACGATGCCAAATACCGACCAGAACACCCCAACGATTACCAGGGGCTCGAACTTCTTCTTTTCGTCACTATTGGCTTCAGTAACCATTTCGATACCCCTCCAGCTCAGAAGCTCAGGTAGATGACGATCTGGACGACCATCAGAATCGAAGCCCAGACTCTCAGATCGCGCCACTTGCTGGAATCGGGCGCTCCCTGGTAGATGAAGCTCTTCGGCCTTCGCCAGGCCCATATCGTTATGCCGAAGAAAGCGATCACCGCCATGATCTTGCCCCACACCAACGGCAGTCCAGCCAACCAGTCACCCATCTCAATCACCTCCCTCGGCGCGGCGTCTCAGCAAATCTTGCGTACCTTTGTCGTGCATCACCAATCCATACACCAATCCTTCGAGCTTTTCTATCGGCTCGGGCGGCGTAAGAAGGCTCACAAGCATGTTCACGATCAACGAACCCACGAATGACCACCACGCCACGTAAAGGAAACTCATGTCGTAGACGAAGTAGAGAGTGCTGGATATTGCCACACCCACTAGCAGACCGAACAACCCACCCCATTGCGTGGCGCGTCTCCACGAAATCCCCAACAGAGTGATCGCAAACGTGGGTCCCTGGAAAATCGAAAGCAGGCTCTGCATCGCTACGTAGATACCGGGGAATTTCGTGGTGACGGGTGCGAACGCGATCGCCCAGAGGATGAATAGGAATGTGAGGAACCGGCCGACCTTGAGATAGTGCCGGTCAGTTCCGTCCTTGACGAAGAAACGCTGATAAATGTCCTTGGTCCAGAGCGTCGCAGCAGAATTGAGTGTGGAGTCGACGCTCGAGATCAGCGCAGCTAGGAATGCTGCGAACACAAGTCCCGCGAGCCCTGCCGGCAGGAGGTTCCGAATCAGCCAGGGGAATGCACGGTCCATCTCCGGGCCGACGAGGTTGGGGTTGAGCGACAGTGCAAGCAGCCCAGGCAGCACCACCAACACCGGTATGAACATCTTCGGAAACGCTGCGAACAGCATGCCGGCCTTTGCGTCCCACTCACTCCGAGCGCCGAGTGTGCGCTGTATGATTGCCTGGTGACAGCACCACCATGCGGGCGATAGCACGAATGCTAGGCCCAATATCATGCCCAACCATGGAATCGTGGGATCGTCGAGCGGCAACAGGAGGTTGAAGTGGTTGGGGTGCGTTGGGACGATGCTGTCGACGAGCGCCGACCACCCCCCCACAGTCCACAGGCCCAGAACCGTGAGTGCGACACCTCCGATGAACATCACGAGGAGTTGAACCACGTCAGTCATTGCTACCGCGGCCAGGCCGCCGGTTATTGTGTACACGCCGACGATCGTTGCCGTCAGCACGAGACTCATCCAGATCGGTATGTCAAGGTATTCATTTAGCATCAGTCCGGCGGCCCAGAAGAACACCCCGAGAACGCACGCCAGGAACGACCCCCAGAGCAGCGCCTGAATAACACGAACGGCAAGGTTGTAGCGTTTACCGAGGAACTCGGGAACTGTATAAACCCCCGCTTTCCAGTAGTACGGTACAAACAACATGGCCGAGAGGATCATGGCCGGGACTGCGCCAATCCACTCATAGTTGGCTTGGGCGATCCCGAACCGATACGCCCCGCCTGCAGCGCCCATGTAGTCATAGGCTCCGATATTGGTGCCAATGATCGACATGCTGATCACCCACCACGGGAGCATCTTGCCTGCGAGGAAATAGTCTTCTTCCGTCTTGACATATTTTCGGAAGTAAACTCCAAAGACTGGGATGGCGATCAGGTACGCGACTACTATGAATAGGTCGATGCCGCCGATGCTCAAATGACTTTCCTCCGCGAAAGATCGATCTGGTGGAAATGCTGGCAGACATTGAATAGCGCGAAGGAACGGTTTTCGCTAGGGCGGGCAGGCGGGCAGGCGGGCAGGCGGGCAGGCGGGCAGGCGGTACCCCGCTCAACCCCACACCTCCCGGCGGTAGGTCGCCGGACGAAGTTCGTCAGCGCTTGGTCACTTCTCTATCTTGAGTACCGGAATAACGTGCACAGGAGAAAGCCATGAAGATCTCGTACTTAATCCCTGGCCCGATGGGGCGCACGGACGAAGGCAAGGTTGAGATGGAGCGCAGGCGAGGACTGCTCGAAGAATACGCTGCTCCAGGGACGGAGATCGGAGTCGAAGACGTGCCAACGGGACCCGCTTCGATAGAGAGCATGTACGAGGAATACCTGTCGATACCGGCGACGGTGGAAAGAGCGTTGGAGTTGGAGCAGGACAATTGGGATGCCATTGTGCTCGGTTGCTACGGCGATCCAGGTTTGGATGCGTTTCGTGAACTGCTCTCAATACCAATCGTTGGTCCTGGTGAGGCTACTGCGCTCATCGCCGCATCTCTCGGGCATCGCTTCTCGATCATAACGGTTACTGATAGCGTCGTCGCGTTCACCGAGCGGCAGATTTGGAACTGCGGAGTGGGTGAGAAGCTGGCAAGCGTGCGGGCGGTGAACATCCCGGTTCTGGAACTCCACGAAAATCGCGCTAAGGCCATCGCAGCCACGGTCGAAATTGGGCAAATAGCGATCGACGAAGAACGCGCCGACACTCTCATCGTTGGTTGCATGAGCATGGGCTTTCTCGGGATTGCGGAAGCGGCATCGGAGAAGTTGGGAGTTCCTGTGTTAAACCCGAGCAAGGTAGCTCTCAAGTACGCGGAAGCTCTGGTGGGTTCTGGGCTCACTCACTCACGCAAAGCATACATGCTGCCGCCGAAGCTGGCATCGGGTAAGGCGGGGTCGGCATTGGATCTGTTGAAGGGTAAGGCTTAGGTCTGAGCCACCCCCAAGACGTATATGGCAAGCAGTCCCAACATTCCTACTATCGCCAGATAATAGAGTGTTGGGAGTATTGTCTTTCTCAGCGTAGCACCTTCTTGACCAAGTAGTCCCACGGTCGCCGATGCAGCCACCACGTTGTGGATCGCGATCATGTTGCCGGCCGCTGCACCCACGGCCTGAAGCGCCACAACCATCGCACCGCTAATCGCGAGCTGGGTTGCAACTCCGTGTTGGAACAGGCTGAACATGAGGTTGCTCACGGTGTTGCTGCCGGCTATGAAGGCGCCGAGCGCACCTATGGTGGGAGCGAACAGAGGCCACACGTTCCCCACGTTTTCTGCAACCCAAGTGGCCATCGCGATCGGCATGGAAGGGAGTGTCGCCCCGTCCGCGAAAGTGTACGCATTCACTCCGGAATTGATATAGACGCGGACCATGGGGACGGTGAAAATCAGCACGAAACCAGCACCGAGAATGGTCTTGCTCGAGTCGCGAAAAGCGCCGACGATCTGCTCGCGGTTCATACGGTGCAGCACCCATGTAACCATCACCGCGCACACCAACATCGTTGCGGGTAGGTAGAACGGAGTGGTGGCTCCGCTCACACCGGTAGAGAAGATGTTGGTCCAACTCAAGTTGACCTTTTGCAGGAACTCGCCGAGAGGAAGTTGCCTGAGGCGAGAGAGCACTAACAGCAGCGCCAGCGCACCGTAAGGCGCCCAAGCTGAGGCAGTGGGAATGCGGCGATGACTTTCGTCCGGCTCGTCGGCCGGTTCGAGTGGGCTGTGCCAGTCATCCGGCCACTCATCTCTGTTGGCGAAGTCCCAGGTGTCGTTAGGCAACAGAAACCCACGGCGCGCGGCGAATATGACTATTGTGAGTCCCACGGCCGAGCCGAGCAGGGAGGGGAACTCGGGTCCCAACAAAATACCGGTCAGCATATATGGCAGAGTGAAAGCGAGTCCCCCGAACAAGGTGAACGGCAAAATCGAAAGCCCCTCAGTCCACGACTTGCGTTTTCCGAAAAACCGCGTGGTCATTACGACCATCAACGTCGGAATCAAGGTTCCCGTGATGCCGTGCAGGCACACCGCGTAGGTGGTGATGACCTGTCGATACTCAGCGAAGGACATTCCCGCAGCCGCGAGCTGAGCCGAGATCTCCGGGCTCGCCAAGCCATCGGTGACGCCGATCATGATAGGGGTTCCCGCCGCCCCGAATGTCACCGCCGTGCTCTGGATCATCATGCCGAGCATTACGGCGGCGGTCACAGGGAAGCCTAGTGCCACCATGAGCGGTGCTGCGACGGCGGCTGGAGTCCCGAACCCAGCGGCACCCTCTATGAACGAACCGAACAGCCACGCAACGATGACTATCTGGACTCGGCGGTCGTCGCTAATGCCGTGGAAGCTACGTCTTATCGCGGCAACACCGCCGGAACGCTCCAGAGTCTTGAGCAGCAGAATCGCGCCAAAGATGATGAGCATTATGTCGAACGTGACGAAAAGCCCCTGAACGGACGACGCCGCGATGTGGCGGAACTCCACCTTCCACACAAACCATGCGAGCACTACCGCTGTGAAATACACGGCCGGCATCGCCCATTTGGCTGCGATACGAAAGCCAACCAGAAGAACGCCGGCAAGCAGAATCGGCGTGATTGCCACCAGGGCTTGGACCGAAAGATTCATCTAATCTGCCTGTTAGGTGTAGATGCCGATGGTACGCGGAATACGCGTTAATGCAAGGGGGAAGGGATCACTGGATAATGAACACCCAACGTCGAACGGTGTGTAAGGTTGGCTCCAGTTGGAGGTGGGAGGAAATCGTGCAAAGCCGACTGACGATCTCGACCCGTGCTCATGTTCGCACCGCTCGGCGTGAATACGCCGCGCGGTGCAGGGCCGTCTGGAGCGCGGAGAGATCTGACAGCCCGCTTCGCGTCACCCGCCTACCGCGCGTCATCGAAGATGATCGCATGCACATCCCGCGGTCCATGCACCCCTAACGTCAAGTTCAGCTCGATATCCGCCGACTTGCTCGGTCCCGTGATGAACGCGAGCTGTGCGTGATCGCTGAAGAGAGCTTCCAGTGTTCCGTTGCTTCTCAGCGAAGCCAGCCAGCTCTCGAGGGTGGGATAGATCTTCGAAACGGGAACGAGTGCTATGTGATGCAATGGCAGAAGACTGGCTACTCTGCTCTTGCCGAGGCCAGGTAACAAGACCATGGATCCGGTGCCTGCAAATGCTGCGTCCACTCCCGTCAAACCCACTGAAAGCGTACCGGCATGCTCTCTCTCGTTTTGCACGTGCATGTTGGTGGGAACCAACAAAGATATGCCGAGGTTATGCAGCGAAGCTTCTACGTCGGGGAGGGGCAACTCCTCAGGCACCCAGCTCAGGATCTCTCCGGCGCTCTCTCCGGCTCGATCGGTATCGCATCGCCACCGTTCGATTTGCGCAACGATCCTCTTCGGTACTTCGGATGGGTTTTCCGCGAACTCATATGTGCCCAGAACCGCTTGCAGATTTTCACCAAAAATCCTGGCGAGGTCGGGCCCGCTGCCGTCGGCGCTCGTAACTGCACTGGGGATTGAAGAGGATTCCGTGCGATGATGCTGGTTGCGGAACAGGAAGTCGGTGTTCGCAATACTGCTGCGTAGCTTCGCCAAGATCGTATCCCGAGCGTTCGATATTGCCGTGCTCATGTCGGATCGTCCTCCGGCAGGTCTTGTAGGCGCGTCTTCCATCGCTGCCGAAAGCTCCTTGTGGCGAACTTCGGAAACACTCTGTTCCTGGTCCACGCGTTGAGCGGTGGTGGCAGCTTGGTTATGTCCCCGTCTCGTCTAATGGAGAATACCTGTGTCAGCCACCGCACCACACGCGCCATCGCGCGATATCGCTTAGGTGCCTCGGTTGCCTTGCGGAACCCATACATCGCCAGGCGTTCAGTCTTTGGGCCTGTTCGCGCTTCCGACAAGTCGCTGCGCAAGTCGAGTAGCAGGCGCGGCAAGTCTATTTTGGCCGGACACACCTCGCGGCACGCTCCGCAAAGAGTACTCGCAAAGGGAAGCTCCTCATGTGTCTCCAGACAGTGCGAGAGAAGGGGAGTAATCACGGCCCCGATTGGGCCGGAGTACGCGGTTTCACCATAGCTGTGGCCGCCGATTTCCCGGTACACCGGACACACGTTCAGGCACGCCCCGCAGCGAATGCAGAGCAGCGCGTCGGCGTAACCGCGCTGTAGTACGCGAGAGCGGCCGTTGTCCAGCAACACAACGTGCATTTCGTCAGGACCATCGGCGTGGCCCTCGCGACGTGGCCCGCTGCTCATGGAGAAGTACACTGAGACCGGCTGTCCGGTGGCATTCCTCGCGGCCGCTTGCCACAGAAGGAAGGCGTCCTCCACTCTGGGAACGACCTTCTCGATACCTGCAACGGCTACATAGACGGGGGGCATAGACGTAGTCATCCGTCCATTGCCCTCGTTTGTAACAACGCAGATGGTGCCGGTCTCGGCAATTGCGAAGTTACATCCGCTTATGCCCATGTCGGCACTCAGGAAATCGTCGCGGAGTGCACTGCGTGCTGCCGCGCACATCGTTGCGGGATCGCTAGTTGGCGCCATGCCGAGTTCCCGCTGAAAGAGTTCGCTGACGTCTTCGGCACGTTTGTGGATTACCGGCGCGATGATATGGCTTGGTGGTTCATTCGCGAGTTGGATTATGTACTCGCCCAAGTCGGTCTCGACGACGCGAATCCCCGCCTGTTCCAGTGAATCATTCAGGCCGATTTCTTCGGTAGTCATCGATTTGGACTTGACAACCTTCTTGGCTGAGTGCGCAGTGGCAATCTTGCGAATGATCTGATTGGCTTCGGCTGCATCCCGAGCCCAATGAACATGGCACCCGTTCTCGTTCAGGTTCCTCTCAAGCTGCTCGAGGAGTTCGGGGAGGTTTGATACAGCACACCTGCGGACGGCATTCGTCTCGGTCCTAAGTGTAGCCGCGTCGATCGCCGCCATCGCGTGATTGCGATTGCTGGTGAGTCGGTTGGTGGCGCGGTCCAACGCGGTGTGTAGATGTTCGTCTGCCAGAGCGGTCTCAACTCGAGTCCTGTAAGGTGCCCTCGTGTCCACGCTCATGCGGTACCCCGGCGGGCACGCATCAATCGGACCGTTTCCCGTTCAAGAGCTCTGCAATATGTATCACGCGTTGGCTCTTGCCGTCACGTTTCAAGAGACCATTTATATGCGTCATACAACTCACGTCATTGACGGCCACGATGTCTGCTCCCGACTCCTCGATGTTTCTCACCTTCCGCCGTCCGATCTCTGTGCTGATCTCAGCGTTCTTCACAGCGAAAAGGCCACCGAAACCACAGCACTCGGTATCATTCGGAAGATCAACTACCGTTGCTTCGCGAAGGTTAGAGATCAATGCACGAGGTTGAGCGTCCACGCCCAGCTCCCGCAGCAGGTGGCAACAAGGGTGATACGTCAACAGCCCGGAACAACTCGCCCCGCTGTCTGTGACGCCGAGTTCGTC